>JBJOLA010000051.1:0-11883 GCA_046045815.1 Pseudomonadota bacterium | reverse complement strand
ATTGCTCATTAATCTGTGCCGCGCCGCCGATATGGAACGTCCGCATCGTCAACTGAGTTCCCGGTTCACCGATCGACTGTGCCGCGATAACGCCAACAGCTTCACCGATATTCACCGGGGTCCCGCGAGCCAGATCACGACCGTAGCAGGTGCCGCAAACGCCCATCCGGGTTTCGCACACTAGTGGCGAACGGATCTTGACCGACTGGGTACCGATGGATTCGATCAACGTGATGTCCGCTTCGTCGAGCAGACGTCCAACCGGGATAACTACCTCACCATTCTTGGTGTCGATGATATCTTCAGCAGTCGTCCGGCCGAGAATACGATCACCCAGCGATGCGATGATCGCGCCACCTTGAACAATTGGCTTCATCAGCAGGGCACGTTCTGTGCCGCAATCATCTTCGATCACGGTGCAATCCTGCGCCACGTCCACCAGACGCCGCGTCAGATAACCTGAGTTGGCGGTCTTCAGCGCAGTATCGGCGAGTCCCTTACGTGCGCCGTGGGTCGAATTGAAATATTCGAGAACCGTCAGCCCCTCCTTAAAGTTGGAGATGATTGGCGTTTCGATGATTTCACCCGACGGCTTGGCCATCAGACCCCGCATACCGGCCAACTGCTTGATCTGCGCAGCGGAACCACGGGCCCCGGAATGCGCCATCATGTAGATGGCGTTTGTATCCAGTTCGCGGCCATCAGGGCCGATTTTGACGGCCTGAATTTCCTTCATCATTTCCGCAGCAACCTGATCACCGCAACGGGACCAAGCATCGATCACCTTGTTGTATTTTTCTTGTTGGGTGATCAGCCCTTCTTGATATTGGCTTTCGAAATCGCGCACGAGAACGCGGGTTTCTTCGATCAGGCCATCCTTCGTGGCCGGGATGATCATATCATCCTTGCCGAACGAAATGCCCGCCTGACAAGCGTGACGGAAACCTAGCGCCATGATCGCATCAGCGAACAGTACGGTGTCCTTCTGGCCGGTGTGGCGGTAAACCTGATCGATAACGTCCCCGATTTCCTTCTTGGTGAGAAGGCGATTGACGGTGTCGAAAGGCACTTTGTGGCTCATCGGCAATGTTTCACCAAGCAGCATTCGGCCTGGCGTGGTTTCAACCCGGAACATATATTCCTTGCCGGCCTCATCCACCTGCGGAACGCGGCTGGTGATCTTGGTATGGAGCGTCACCGCACCTGCATGAAGCGCCTGATGGACTTCCTGCATATCCGAAATGATCATGTTTTCGCCGGGTTCGCCCTGCTTCATCATCGACAGATAATAAAGACCAAGAACCATATCCTGCGACGGTACGATGATCGGCTTGCCGTTTGCAGGCGAGAGAATGTTGTTGGTGGACATCATCAACACGCGGGCTTCAAGCTGGGCTTCAAGGCTCAACGGCACGTGAACGGCCATCTGATCGCCATCGAAATCGGCGTTGAACGCGGAACAGACCAGCGGGTGAAGCTGGATCGCCTTGCCTTCAATCAGCACGGGTTCAAACGCCTGAATGCCAAGGCGGTGAAGCGTTGGCGCACGGTTGAGCATCACGGGATGTTCACGGATGACTTCATCCAAAATGTCCCAGACTTCCTTGCGTTCTTTCTCAACCCACTTCTTGGCTTGCTTCAAGGTCATCGAGAGACCCTTGGCATCAAGGCGCGAATAGATGAACGGCTTGAACAGTTCGAGCGCCATTTTCTTGGGCAGGCCACACTGATGAAGTTTCAGTTCCGGACCCGTAACGATGACCGAACGACCCGAATAATCGACGCGCTTGCCGAGGAGATTCTGGCGGAAACGACCCTGCTTGCCCTTGAGCATATCAGACAGTGATTTCAGCGGACGCTTGTTTGCGCCCGTTATCGTGCGGCCGCGACGACCATTGTCAAACAACGCGTCAACCGCTTCCTGAAGCATGCGCTTTTCATTGCGGACGATGATGTCTGGTGCACGCAGTTCCATCAGGCGCTTCAAACGGTTGTTCCGGTTGATCACGCGGCGATAGAGATCGTTCAGATCCGAGGTCGCGAAACGACCGCCATCAAGCGGCACCAGCGGACGCAATTCCGGCGGGATCACCGGGATCACTTCAAGGATCATCCATTCAGGACGGTTTCCTGAATCGATGAAGCTTTCGACAACCTTCAAACGCTTGATGATCTTTTTGGGCTTGAGTTCAGACTTCGTGGTCGCCAGCTCTTCGAGCAACGCGGTGCGTTCACCCACGAGATCGAGCTCTTCGAGCATGCGGCGGACGGCTTCTGCGCCGATGCCAGCGGAGAATGCGTCTTCGCCGTACTCATCCTGCGCGTCGAGCAGTTCGTCTTCCGTCATCAACTGGAATTTTTCCAGCGGCGTCAGGCCCGGCTCAACCACGATATAGGCTTCGAAATACAGCACCCGTTCAAGCTGCTTCAACTGCATATCGAGCAACAGGCCGATGCGACTTGGAAGCGACTTCAAGAACCAGATGTGGGCAACTGGCGCCGCGAGCTCGATATGGCCCATCCGTTCACGGCGGACCTTCGACACGGTGACTTCAACGCCGCACTTTTCGCAGACGATGCCCTTATATTTCATCCGCTTATATTTGCCGCACAGGCATTCGTAATCCTTGATCGGGCCAAAGATGCGGGCGCAGAACAGGCCGTCACGCTCAGGCTTGAACGTGCGGTAGTTGATGGTTTCCGGCTTTTTGATTTCGCCGAACGACCATGAACGAATGCGCTCAGGTGAGGCGATGCCGATCTGGATCTGGTCGAATGTTTCAGGCTTTGCGATGGGGTTCGCGAAATTTGTCAGTTCGTTCATGTCTTGCTCCTAAGCATGTCGCTTGAGGTAAAATTTTTCCGCTTACCCTGAGTAGGGACTGAGCTTGGCAAAAGCCCGTATCGAAGGGTCCCTTCGATTGGCCATTTCGACAAGCTCAATGGCTACTCAGGATAGGCGGCATTCATCATTCAGCTGCAATCGCGGCGGGTTCATCCTCGAGATCAACAATCGAATTGAGCTCAACGTTGAGGCCCAATGATCGCATTTCCTTGACCAGCACGTTAAAGCTTTCCGGGATGCCGGCTTCGAACGTATCATCACCCTTGACGATGGCTTCGTAAACCTTGGTCCGCCCGATGACGTCATCGGATTTGACGGTGAGCATTTCCTGCAGCGTGTAAGCGGCGCCATAGGCCTGAAGTGCCCAGACCTCCATTTCGCCGAAACGCTGTCCGCCGAACTGTGCCTTACCACCCAGCGGCTGCTGCGTGACGAGGCTGTACGGCCCGATTGAACGTGCGTGGATCTTGTCATCAACCAGATGGTGCAGCTTGAGCATATAAATATACCCAACCGTTACCTTGCGGTCGAACATTGTGCCCGTGCGGCCATCGAACAGTTCCACCTGACCCGACGTGTCGAGCCCAGCGAGCGTCAACATTTCAGAAACGTCCTTCTCACGCGCCCCGTCAAACACCGGCGTTGCCATTGGCACACCGTTTTTGAGGAGACCTGCAAGCTCGACGATATCATCATCGCTACGCCCCTGGATTTCGGCGTGATATTTCGCACCGTAAACCGTTTTCAAACGCTCACGCACCGCTTCGGGTGGTTTGCCCGCCGCTTCGCCGCCGCTTTCGCGCCAATCGGTGAGCGCCTGCGTGATTTGCTGACCCAAACCACGTGCGGCCCAGCCCAGATGGGTTTCGAAAATCTGCCCGACGTTCATGCGCGAAGGCACGCCCAGTGGGTTCAGAACGATATCAACCGGCGTTCCGTCAGCAAGGAATGGCATGTCTTCAGCGGGTAGAATGCGGGAGATAACCCCCTTGTTCCCGTGACGACCAGCCATCTTGTCTCCGGGCTGGAGCTTGCGCTTAACCGCCACGAACACTTTGACCATCTTGAGTACGCCGGGTGCCAGATCATCACCGCGCTCAACCTTTTCAACGCGGTCTTCATACTTCGCGTTGATCAGCTTTACGGCGTCATCATACTGGCCCTTGACCGCTTCGAGATCTGCCTGACGGGCATCATCTTCAACCGCGAACTTCCACCATTCATGATGTTCCACCTCGGCGAGAACAGCAGCATCGATCGACGTGCCCTTCTTAATGCCCTTGGGTGCGGCCGCAACCGACTGGCCGAGCAGCATTTCGTTGAGGCGCGAATAAGTGGCACGATTGAGAATGCCACGTTCATCGTCGCGATCCTTGCCGAGACGTTCTTTGGTCTCTGCCTGAATGGCGCGGGTCCGGTCATCAATGTCAATACCGTGACGGTTGAACACCCGCACTTCGACCACGGTTCCGGCAACACCGGGTGGCAAACGCAGTGACGTGTCGCGCACGTCAGATGCTTTTTCACCGAAGATGGCGCGGAGCAGTTTTTCTTCCGGCGTCATCGGGCTTTCACCCTTGGGTGTGATCTTGCCCGCGAGGATATCGCCCGGCTCAACTTCGGCACCAATGTAAACGATACCCGCTTCATCGAGGTTGCGGAGCGCTTCCTCACCGACGTTTGGAATATCACGCGTGATATCTTCCGGCCCAAGCTTGGTATCGCGGGCCATCACTTCGAATTCCTCGATGTGGATCGACGTGAACACATCATCCTTCACGATGCGTTCGGAGATCAGGATCGAATCTTCGTAGTTATAGCCGTTCCAAGGCATGAACGCGACGAGCGTATTCTTACCCAGAGCCAGTTCGCCCAATTCGGTCGACGGACCGTCAGCGATGATCTGCGCCGGCTGGATCACGTCGCCCACCTTCACCAGCGGACGCTGGTTGATGCAGGTGTTCTGGTTCGAACGCTGGAACTTCTGGAGCGTGTAAATGTCCACGCCAGAACTGCCTGCTTCAACAGCACCGGTTGCGCGGATCACGATACGTGTCGCATCCACCTGATCGACAATGCCGCCGCGCTTGGCCGCAACCGCAGCGCCGGAATCCCGCGCCACAGTTTCTTCCATGCCGGTGCCGACAAACGGCGCTTCGGCGCGCACGAGTGGCACGGCCTGACGTTGCATGTTCGATCCCATTAGGGCGCGGTTAGCGTCATCATTTTCCAGGAACGGAATGAGCGACGCCGCCACCGACACCAGCTGCTTGGGCGAAACGTCCATCAACGTGATGTTATCGCGCGGCGAGATCAGGAATTCCCCCGCCTGCCGCGATGAGATCACTTCCTCAACAAAACTGCCATCCTTGGTCAGTTCTGCGTTGGCCTGAGCGATTGTGTGCTTCGCCTCTTCCATCGCGGAGAGGTAAACCACATCGTTCGTCACCTTATGATCAATGATCTTGCGGTAAGGCGTTTCGATAAAGCCATATTTATTCACCCGGCTAAACGATGCCAGTGAGTTGATCAGGCCGATGTTCGGACCTTCAGGCGTTTCAATCGGGCAGATCCGGCCGTAATGGGTCGGGTGAACGTCGCGGACTTCAAAGCCTGCGCGTTCGCGGGTCAAGCCGCCTGGTCCGAGTGCAGACACACGGCGCTTGTGCGTTACTTCGGACAGCGGGTTGGTCTGATCCATGAACTGCGACAGCTGTGAAGAGCCAAAGAATTCGCGCACCGCAGCAACCGCTGGCTTGGCGTTGATCATGTCGTTGGGCATGACCGTCGACACGTCCACGCTCGACATGCGCTCCTTCACGGCGCGCTCCATGCGGAGCAGGCCAACGCGGTATTGGTTTTCCAGGAGTTCACCTACCGAACGCACCCGGCGGTTGCCGAGGTTGTCGATATCATCGATTTCACCCTTGCCGTCCTTCAGGTTCACCAGCGTCTTCACCACCGCGAGGATATCCTCGTTGCGGAGCGTCGTGTGATCATCAGGGGCATCAAGTGCCAAACGCATGTTGAGCTTCACCCGGCCCACAGCCGAAAGATCATAACGCTCAGAATCGAAGAACAAGCCGCCGAACAACGCTTCTGCCGTTTCGCGCGTTGGCGGCTCACCGGGACGCATCACGCGGTAAATGGCATCGAGCGCCATGTCGCGGTCTTCGGCCTTATCCACCTTCAGCGTGTTCCGGATCCAAGGGCCGGTGTTGACATGATCAATGTCGAGCGTCTCAAGCCGGTCAACACCAGCGGCATCAAGCTTTTCAAGATTTTCCGCCGACACTTCTTCACCGGCTTCGATGTAAATCTGGCCAGTAGTTTCGTTGATCAGATCAAGCGCGGAATAGCGGCCGAAGATTTCCTCGGTCGGGATCAGCAGCATTTCCAAGCCGTCTTTGCCAACCTTGGTTGCGGCGCGCGGGCTGATCTTTTGGCCGGCGGGGAAAATGACTTCGCCCGACTTCGCATCGACCACGTCATAGCCTGGCTTTTGTCCGCGCCAATTTTCCGACACGTAAGGAATCTGCCAGCCCCCGGGGCCGCGCACATAGGTGACGGTGTTGTAAAATTCTGCGAGGATCTGCTCAGAGTCCATGCCGAGTGAAAACAGCAGTGACGTGACGGGCAGCTTACGCTTCCGATCGATCCGGACGTTCACGATGTCCTTGGCATCAAATTCAAAATCGAGCCACGAGCCGCGATACGGGATGACCCGCGCCGCGAACAAAAACTTGCCCGAGCTATGCGTCTTGCCGCGATCGTGATCAAACAGCACACCAGGCGAGCGGTGCATCTGTGAAACGATAACGCGTTCTGTGCCGTTGATGATGAACGTGCCGTTGTGCGTCATGAGCGGCATATCGCCCATGTAAACATCTTGCTCCTTGATATCGAGCACCGAACGGGTTTCGGTTTCGGTATCAACTTCAAACACGATCAGACGGAGCGTCACCTTCATCGGCGCGGCGTACGTGATCCCGCGCTGGCGGCATTCCTCGGTGTCGAATTTGGGATCTTCGAGTTCGTAATGAACAAAATCCAGTTCCGCCGTGCCCGCAAAATCGCGAATCGGAAAAACGCTGCGCAGCGTTTTCTCAAGGCCCGAAACATATCCGGTGGCCGGATTGGAACGCAGGAACTGCTCATAGCTTTCGCGCTGAACCTGGATCAGATCCGGCATCTGCGTTACTTCATGGATGTTGCCGAAAACCTTGCGAATGCGCTTCTTTGCGCTCGCAATTGCGGGGGATGCTGCCATTTTGTGTCTCGCCTTATTCAAATGAACGCGCGCGCAATAACGACAAAAAGCCGCACGCTCTCCTTATCGAAGAACCGCAGCTTTCAGCGTCTTGAAACCCCAGCCAATCATTCCGTTCGACCCACTGCGCAACGGCAGGCCATTTCTCGAAAGGTGAGGTGATGCGTCTTCTTTAGTCCCCGTCGGCGTGCGTGTCAAACCTTCACGAGGGAAATCACGGATGAAGCGTTTGCTCCCTACGTCCCAAACGCTCGCGCCTGCGCCATCACCCGTTCGGCCTGCTTCAGATGCGGAATATCGATCATCTTGCCGTCGAGACCGATTGTCCCTGCCCCCGGGTTGGCGGCGAAAGCGTCAAGCACGCGCTGGGCGCGTTCCACCTCATCAGGAGACGGCATGAAGCTCTCATTGATGCCTGCCACTTGGGCCGGGTGGATCGCGATCCGGCCCGTAAAGCCCTCAGCCCGCGCGGCGCGGCAAGACGCGCGCAGCCCAGCGTCGTCCTTGAAGTCAACATACAGCGTGTCGATCGCCTGCACCCCGGCGGCATGAGCGGCGAGCAAGGAGAGTGAACGTGCCATCCTGTAAGTGAAGGACCATTCTCCGGTCACATCTTTGTTCGTGCTGGCGCCAATCGCGGCGGCAAGGTCTTCGGCTCCCCATGTGATCCCGGCCAGCCGGTCCAGACCCGCTGTGGCAAACGCCCCCAGATGAAACGGGGCAACCGCCGTTTCCGTCGCCACCGGCACAATCTTGATCGACCCTGCTTCAATCCCGTGCGCCGCTTCCAACGCATCGAGATAATATGACAATCGCCGGACGTCTTCGGGCGTGTCAGTTTTAGGCTGCATGATGCCGTCTGGCGCAGCAGGCACAACCGCCGCAAGGTCCGCCAGCGTCAAGCCGGTATCGAACGGATTGATCCGCACCCACAGCTGCGTGTTGCGCTTACCACCTGGGCGCTGATCCATGAATGCGCGGGCGAGTTGGCGGGCGAGCGGCTTGTTTTCAGGCGACACCGAATCCTCCAGATCGAGGATCACGGCATCCGCGCCGCAGCTATCAACCTTGGAGAGTTTCTTCGCGCTGTCCGCCGGGATGAACAGCATCGAACGGAGGGGAAGCGCGCTCATGCGGCGGGCTTTTTGCGTTGCAAGCCGGATCGTTTGCACGACGCAACCACATCACCGTGCTGGTTGAAGGCCTTGTGGAGGAACGTCACGATCCCCGCCTCGGGCCGCGATTTACTTTCCCGCAGTTCGATCACTTCCGTCACCACGTTCACCGTGTCGCCGTGGAACAGCGGCTTTGGAAAGCGCACTTCATCCCAGCCGAGATTGGCAACCGCCGTGCCCAACGTCGTATCGCCGACCGAAATGCCGACCATGAGCCCCAGCGTGAAGGCGCTGTTGACGATGCGGGTGCCAAACTCGGTGCCCTTCATATATTCCTCGTCGAGGTGAAGCTGCGCCGGATTGTGGGTCATCGCCGTGAACAGCACATTGTCAGTCTCGGTCACCGTACGGCGGATCGCATGTGCGAAAGTCTGCCCGACGTTCAACTCGTCAAACCAAAGTCCTGCCATTTACTTGCTCCTGTTTCGTGGTGCACGGCGCGCGCCAATCCTAGCGCACGGCCGCGTGATGAATATTCTAACGTCGTATCTCGGCAATTGCGCGGCGAAGTCAATCGTCCTCGGACTATTGCCCGGCGCTGACGGGTTGCGATTTTAGAAATTTCGAAAAAAGCTTGAGTCAAAGCGACACCGACTTTGCGAATCGCAACTCTAAACCCTGACATAATTTGCCATATCAGCGTGACGCTGTCAACTCATATTTTCCAAATAGGGAATTTTTCCCGGAAATATTTAACGCGGCAACATCGCGCCGAATTGTCGTCCGCCAAAGATATGGACATGGAGATGCGGCACTTCCTGATGGCCGTGGATGCCGGTGTTGGCGAGCAGGCGGTATCCCGGCGCAGGCAGGCCAAGTTCCCGCGCAACCGTGCCAACCGCGCGGATGAAGCCGGTCACCTCAGCGTCACCGGCGTCGCGCGTGAAATCATCCCAACTGACGTAGCGCCCCTTGGGGATCACCAGCACGTGCACAGGCGCCTGCGGATTGATGTCGTGGAACGCCAGCGCCCATTCATCCTCATAGACCGTTTTGTTCGGAATTTCGCCGCGCAGGATACGGGCAAAGATGTTGCCGTCGTCATAGGGGGCGGTGGCGTCGATGGGCATTAGTCCGCCTTCCGCGCTGCTTTTTCCGCGATCCCCGAAACGCCTTCGCGCCGGTCAAGCTCGGCCATCACCGCGTCGAACGACAGGTCCATATCCGCGAGCAAGACGCCCAAATGGAACAGCAGGTCCGCCGCCTCACCGATCACGCCGACCCGGTCATCCGATATCGCCGCAATCACGGTTTCGACGGCTTCCTCACCCACCTTCTGCGCAATCTTGGCGCGGCCGGCGTGGCTAAGCTTGGCGACATAGGAAAGCGCCGGATCTGAGACCCGGCGCTCCCTGATAGTGTGTTCGAGACGTTTCAGCGTGTCAGTCATGCCCCCATTTGGGCTTGCCCACGCTTATCCGTCAAGTTTTGCTTGTTGCTGCACCTTGCGGGCGCTGCTCGCACGGCGTCCGATCACGAGGCCCGTCACGCCGAGCAAGAACAGAGCGAAGTCGGAGGGTTCAGGAACCGGGGTGCCGCCAGATCCGCCGCCAGGGGTGCCAGACGAACCGGGGTTGCCCGAAGAACCGTGATTATCGGGATCACCACCAAAGGATGAATTACCGCCGCCCGTCGCGCCGGAAGAACCATGATCGTCCGATCCACCGCCAAACGACGAGTTACCGCCGCCCGTCGCGCCAGAAGAACCATGATCATCGCCGCCGGACGTGCCACCAAAGGAGGAATTGCCGCCGCCCGAAGCTCCCGATGAACCGTGATCATTCGAACCACCGCCCGAAGCTCCCGACGAGCCATGATCATTCGAACCACCGCCCGAAGCTCCCGATGAACCGTGATCGTTCGAACCGCCGCCCGAAGCTCCCGATGAACCGTGGTCATTCGAACCACCGCCCGAAGCTCCCGTCGAGCCATGAACATTCGAACCACCGCCCGATGTCGTGTGGCCGCCTGTCGTGGAGCCACCATATCCCGCATGCCCACAACCAGCGCCGTGCACATGCTGGCCGGCGCTGATGGTGTGGCTGCTGCTCCTGGTGCCGCTCGACCAGCCGCTGATGGACCCAAATGTCGCCAAAGCAGGCGCGGCAGTGCCAAGTGCCAAGATCGACGCTGCGATCATCAGATGATTGAACTTCATGTCTTTAAATGCCCCTGTATTCAAAACTCTCCCAGCCAAAAGGGCCGGTGATGCCCCCATTGCAGCAATAAGCTTGCCAAAACATGACTGGCCCCGCTCCGCGCGGGTGTTGATGGTTAACGACCCAAAACGAAACACGGTTAATGTAAAACTAATCGACGCTTTTCGGCGGGAATCCGTTAACCAAGTGCCGTTCTGACTGGCAAACCCGCCGCCGCAAGCGCACGGTGAGCATCAGAAATACTGGCTTCCCCAAAATGAAATATCGAGGCCGCCAGCACCGCGCTGGCGCCACCACGGGTCACGCCCTCAACCAGATGGCCGAGATTGCCTACGCCGCCGCTCGCAATCACGGGGACTGAGACCGATTCGGCAATGGCTTTGATCAGGTCGAGATCATATCCGTCGCGCGTGCCGTCCCGGTCCATTGAGGTAACCAGCAGTTCTCCCGCGCCGAGTTCCGCGAGCCGGATCGCATGGGCAACAGCATCAATCCCAGTGGCGTTGCGACCGCCGTGGGTGAAAATCTCCCAGCCGCTGCCTGCTTTCCGGGCATCCACGCTGGCGACGACGCATTGGCTGCCAAACCGGTCCGCCATATCCGCCACCAGTTCTGGCCGGGCGACGGCAGCACTATTCACACCCACCTTGTCTGCGCCGGCGAGCAGCAACGCGCGCGCATCATCGGGGGTCCTCACCCCGCCGCCAACGGTCAGCGGCATGAAGCACACCTCCGCCGTCCGCCGGACGATGTCGAGCAACGTCCCCCGCCCTTCGTGGCTTGCGGTGATATCGAGGAAACAAAGTTCGTCCGCCCCCGCCGCATCATAAGCCCGCGCGGCCTCCACCGGATCACCGGCATCACGCAGATCGACGAAGTTGACGCCCTTGACGACTCGGCCATCCTTCACATCGAGGCAGGGAATAACGCGGATTCTTACTGTCATCCCGCCGCCACCGCGAGCGCAGTCGCTAAATCAAGCCGCCCGTCATACAGCGCGCGCCCGGTGATCACGCCTTCGATCCCGTCGCGCGCATGGATCGCGAGGATGTGGATATCTGCGATCCCGGCAACGCCGCCGCTTGCGATCACGGGAATGCTCGTGGAACGGGCAAGATCAACCGTCGCCTCGATGTTGCAGCCTTTGAGCATACCGTCTCGCCCGACGTCGGTGAACAGTAGCGCGGCAACGCCCGCATCTTCAAATCGGTGCGCCATATCGACGATGCTGACGTCGGAGATATCGGCCCAGCCCTTGGTCGCGACCATCCCGTCCCGCGCGTCCACCGCGACGACGATGCCACCGGGAAAGTCTCGCGCTGCCGCCCGCACCAGCTCCGGATCATCGAGCGCCGCCGTGCCAATCACAACCCGCGAAACGCCCAGATCAAACCAACCTTCAATCGCCGCCCGGTTGCGGATGCCGCCGCCCAG
>JBJOLA010000220.1:0-6385 GCA_046045815.1 Pseudomonadota bacterium | reverse complement strand
TTGACCGTCGCGGTGGCGCCAAGGCCGCCAATGATGAAGCGGCTGCGGTGGTTGAAGTGCCTGAGGCTGATATGTTCGAAGCAGCGGGGGTTGCGGCGGAATAAAGCTTGATCGGAACGTTAAAAGAACATATCCTGCTTTAGAGCTGGAGTGACAAATGCAATCTATCGAATTTTGTGCCGGTGCGGGTGGTCAAGCGCTTGGTCTTGAGCAAGCGGGATTTAATCATGCCGCGCTGATCGAAATCGAAGCGGATTATGCCAAGACGCTGACGCTCAATCGGCCCAATTGGGACGTACGCGCCGCCGACATGAACATATTCGATGGCAGGCCCTTCGAAGGTATGGACTTGTTTGCGGCGGGACTGCCGTGCCCGCCCTTTTCAATAGCGGGAAAACAACTAGGTGAAAAAGATGAGCGCAATCTCTTTCCTGCTGCGATCCGTTTGATCGATGAAATCCGCCCGCGTGCGGTGATGATTGAAAATGTCCGTGGCTTCCTCTCTGCTGTTTTTGAAGATTATCGCGGACAATTGAAAGCGCAGCTCAAGAAGTTGGGTTACACAGTCGATTGGCGCTTGCTCAACGCATCCGACTTTGGTGTACCGCAGCTTCGCCCTCGGGTGGTGATTGTTGCGATCCAGAATGACCTGGCCGACGCTTTTGATTGGCCGACCGCACATCCCCACAATCCAAAGACCGTCGGCGAGACTCTCCACGATCTGATGGCCGCAAATGGCTGGCATGGCGCGCGCCGATGGGCAGACCGCGCTAATGAAATTGCGCCAACTGTCGTCGGGGGGTCCAAAAAACACGGCGGCCCCGATCTCGGCCCTACACGCGCACGGCAAGCTTGGGCGTCGCTCGGCGTAGAGGGGCGCACGATTGCAGAGGAGGCCCCCACCACCGATTTCGTCGGCATGCCTCGGCTCACTGCCCGCATGGTCGCCCGGATTCAAGGCTTCCCCGATCATTGGCAATTTTACGGTCGCAAGACGACGGCCTATCGGCAGATCGGTAATGCTTTCCCACCACCAGTTGCCAAGGCTGTTGCCAGAAATCTCAACATAGCGCTGTCTGTAAACCGGCTTTTTGCCGTAAGTGCTGCCTGAGTGAATTTGTTTGCGGATAGCGGCCACCGTGCGCTTCCGGCGGATCATTTGGATTATGTGGACCTCTTCGCGCTTGAACGGGATTTATTGAACGCCGTCGGCGGAAAAGACTTGTTCGAGGAAAAACTACGCAGCTTTTTCCGCTCTGCCATCGATGAAGTCATCGACACGGCGCGCACCGGGCGCTTCTTTTTCAAGGATCTGGAAAAAACCGAAAAGACATATCTCGGCACCAAGTTTGAGATTTTGCTACGCGATTGGCTCCAAGTGCCACGGGGAATATTGCTCGACCTGTTGATCGGTGGGCGGGAGGTTGACGTCAAATCCACGACAGGCGGCGGCTCAGGCTGGATGATCCCCCCTGAAGCGCTTGATCAATTTTGCATCCTTCTCCGGGTCAATGAAAGCCTCGCCAAATGTGCGGTAGGCATTGCACGCGCGCGCCCCGCCTATTTGCGCGGCAGCCTGAACCGAGATGCCAAGACTTCATTTTCAGCAGCCGGTACCGCAAATATTTGGTGGCTGGTGTCTGAGTTTGATTATACGCCGAACTTTTTTTCGCTCATCGACGCAGAGCTGCGTGATCGCATCATGACAAGTGGCAAAGGCACGCGTCGCCTTGCCACACTTTTTGAGAATTGCCTTGGCATGCCCGTGTCTCGGGTCCAAGTGGCCGCAATTGCCGCGCAAGATGATTTTATGAAGCGCATCCGTCGCAACGGAGGGGCTCGCGATATTCTGGCACCAAAGGGCATTGCAATTCTCTATTCGGAAACCGACCGTGCCTTGATGCATTCTTTGGGTCTGTCGTTTGGATACCGCGAATTCGTCTCTCACAAACCAATTGATGATCGAGAAGCGGCATTGCTGAAACGGGCAAGGCACATTGACTAGTGCTGAATTGTGGCGCTAGCCCCTTCACTATCTTCTTTTGCGATTTTGAATTCCGGTGCCAGTTTACTTAACCCCCAAACTCCCCTCGTGCCTTAGTGCCAGATAATTCCCCTGCCATCCTTCGTTCGGACGCCAGTTAAAGGGACTCCCGCCCGTCGACGGCCTTACCAGCGCTCCGGACAGGCTGCGTCACCCTCAGCCGCTACTCCGACGCGGCGCGGCCATTTTCCTGCAAAAACTGAGCCGCATCGTCCAGTACAGGTGCCTTCCCCCGGAACACTTTGGATAGCGCCATCGCGACATCTTCGTGGCTGAGGCCTTCATAGGCTTTGAACGTCACCACCGTGCCCAGCTCACTCAGCCGGTGGGAGAGGAGGATCGCGTTGCGGGGCTTCACCGTGTCATCCGCAGTGCCCGTCATCACCATGATCGGCGGCGCGGCTTTGCTGGCATAGTGCAGCGGCTGGGTTTCTTGCGGGTTGGGCCACGCCATCATCGCGTTGATCGAGCGAGCACTGTCGAACGGATAGAAATCATAGGGACCGGACATGCCGACTGTTGCGCGGATGATTTTGGGATCGACGCCCTGCGCCTGCAAATAATGCGGATCGAGCGTCAACATCATCGCAATGTGCGCGCCCGCGCTGTGGCCCGATAGCGTGATCCGCGCCGGATCGCCGCCATATTTAGCGATGTTGTCCCGCGTCCATTTGATCGCGGCTGCACCGTCCTCCACGAACGTCGGGAAGCGCACTTGCGGCACCTTGCGGTAATCCGGGATGACGACGGTGAAGCCTTTGGCCGCGAATGCCTTGCCGACGAATGCGTAGCCGTCCCGCGCGCCGTGAGCCCAGCCGCCACCGTAGTAAAAGATGAGGACGGCACCTGTTGGCTTTTCTGGTGCCCAGATATCGAGCTTAAGCCCGGACTTGGGATCGAAGACCACGCCTTCCGCAACTTGCTTTGCGTCGCTGTCGCCGGGCCAAAGGTTGTTGATGAGAGACAATTGACGCGGCGGATCGACGATCTTGGTGAAGGCGAACAAAGCGAGCGTGAGCGCGACGATGATCAGGAGGAAGCTCTTCATAATCTCAAAACCCCCCCACCGGCATCGCCATCATCGCCTCTGATCCCGCCTCAAGCTTACGGCGGAGCGCGCCCGTATCGGGCATGATCCGTTCGGCAAAAAAGCGCGCGGTGATCAGTTTTGCATTCATGAATGCGGCGTCCCCTTCGTTTGCCGTCAGTGCTGCCTGCGCGGCCTTTGCCATCCGCAGCCACATCAGGCCAAGCGCGACAATGCCCATCATGTGCATAAAGGGCGTCGATCCGGCACCGGCATTGTCGGGGTTGGACAGGCCGTTCTGCATCAGCCACATCGTTGCGGCCTGAAGATCGCCGAGCGCTTTCTCGAGCCGCCCCGCATAATCTGCGAGTTCAGGCACCGCCTTGGCCGCAGCCGCTTCTTCAGCGACAATTTTGAACAAGGCCTGCACCCCGCGCCCGCCGTTCATCGCCAGTTTCCGCCCGACCAGATCGAGCGCCTGCACGCCGTTCGCACCTTCGTAGATCATCGTGATCCGGGCATCGCGGACATATTGGCTCATGCCCCATTCTTCGATGTACCCGTGGCCGCCGTAAACCTGCTGCATATCGGTGGCGACGCGGTATCCCATATCGGTGCCATATCCTTTGATCACAGGGGTGAGCAGCGAGATCAGATCATCCGCCATCTGCCGTTCCTCCTCGGACGGCGCGGCGTGGACCAGATCAACCTGCACTGCCCCCCACAGGATCAGCGCGCGGAGGCCCTCGGTCAGTGCCTTGCCCTCCATCAACATCCGCCGGACGTCGGGGTGGACCATCAACGGGTCGGCCTTTTCACCCGGTTCCTTCGCGCCGGTAAGCGAACGGCCCTGACGGCGATCCTTGGCATATTGAACACCGTTCTGATAGGCGATATCCCCTTGAGCGAGGCCCTGAATGCCAACGCCAAGCCGCGCCGCGTTCATCATGATGAACATCGCGGCCAGGCCCTTATTCTCCTCACCCACCATATAGCCGGTCGCGCCGTCATAGTTCATCACGCAGGTCGCATTCGCACGGATGCCCATCTTATGCTCGATCGAACCGCACGAGACCGCGTTCTTCTCACACAGAGAACCGTCAGCCTTCACCATCAGCTTGGGCACGATGAAGAGCGATATCCCCTTGCTGCTTTCCGGCGCACCCGGCGTTTTGGCGAGGACGAGGTGGATGATATTCTCGGTGAGATCATGATCGCCGCCGGATATGAAAATCTTGGTGCCGCTAATCTTGTAACTGCCATCCAGCGCGGGTTCGGCGCGGGTACGGATCAGGCCGAGATCGGTGCCGCAGTGTGGTTCGGTCAGGTTCATCGTCCCGCCCCATTCGCCCGAAATCATCTTGGGCAGATAGGTGGACTTCTGGTCTTCGGATCCCTTGACGATGATCGAGGCGACTGCCCCCATCGTCAGGCCAGTGTACATCGAGAACGCCTGATTGGCGGCCATGCGAAACTCTTCCATCGCGGAGGAGATCACATGCGGCAGGCCCTGGCCGCCATATTGTTCCGGCGCGGAGAGGCCGACCCAACCGCCTTCGATATAGGTTTTGTAACCCTCTTTGAAACCATCGGGTGTCGTCACAGTGCCATCGGCGTGGCGGGTGCAGCCTTGGACGTCCCCGGAGTGGTTGAGCGGGAAGAGGATTTCCTCACACACTTTGCCACCCTCGGTCAGGATCGCGTCAATCATGTCGGGCGTGGCATTTTCAAAGCCGGGCAGGTTGGCGTAACGGTCAAGACCGATCACATGATCCAAAATGAAGCGGGTGTCGCGCACGGGCGCGTGGTAAATCGGCATCGCATTAACTCCGGAAGGCGAGGTGCTTAAGCTGTTGTCAGTTCGACTTTTTGAACCATTGCGACAAAGCGGCTGAGTTCATCAATATGGGCATCGATATCGACGCGCTGCTTTTTTAACAAATCAATCCGCAACTGGCATTTCTCAAGCGTGACCTGCCGCTGCGTGTGGCGGCCATCACCAATGTCATACAGGTCGATCATCTCACGGATTTCAGAAAGCGAGAAACCCACATTCTTCGCGCGGAGTATCCAGGCAAGTCGCGCCCGATCCCGTTTTGTGTAAATCCGTGTGAGCCCGCGACGGATCGGTGATATCAGCCCCTCATCTTCATAAAAACGCAGTGCCCGCGCGGTGACGCCGAATTCTTCGGACAAATCCGAAATTGAATATTGATGTTTGTCGAGCGGATCATGCTTTTCGACGGTGGCGTGTGCAGTTTGGTTTGACATTGGCACTTGTTATTTGACGTTCACGTAAAGGTCAAGCTGGTTTACGCTACGATTTGCAAGGATATGGGCTATTGGACTGGTCTGGCACCCCTCTCCCGCAAACTATTCTGAGCTTCGCCGAAGGGGGGAGAGGGGAAATCTCCAAATGCACTTGCGCTGCTGAGGATAATTTTCGCCTTGCTAGACAGGAAAAATCCTGTTAAGCCGCGCGGCAACATCGGTAGTCCGGTTCTGCTTGCGAGCGTCGTTAGCAACCCTGAGACAAAATTGGGCCTTTCAAAAGAGCGAAAAACCCTTCCACTTCCTGAAGACTTCGCCGTTTATTTCCTACAGCTCATGAAAGAGCCAGTCGTGCCTGATCGCAACTCGCAGAGGCCTCATTTAGCGATGTGAGCCAATCCGTCCGCCGTTACCTGCCGGTAGAAGCAGCTTGCTTCCCCGGTATGGCAGGCAGGCCCCGCAGGATCGACCCGCAGCCACAACGCATCCTGATCGCAGTCGATCCGCATTTCCACAATCCGCAAGACATTGCCCGACTCCTCGCCTTTCTGCCAAAGGCGGCTCCGGCTGCGAGACCAGAAGGTGGCGAGCCCGCTCGCTCGTGTGGCGGCAAGGGCTTCGGCATTCATATGTGCCACCATCAGCACGTTGCCCGATGTGGCATCGGTGACGACGGCGGTGATCAGGCCGCTTGCATCAAATTTGGGATCGAGCGCGCTGCCCGTTTCGCGGTTATCGGTCATATTGGCGGGCCTAGCATTTGAAAAGCGGTTCGGGAATGACAAAGCGATGACAGCGGCTTATAGGCGCGGCCACAGGCGCAACCATCGGAATCGAATCATGCTCAGCACCCATCCGTTTGACGATGACAAGCTACATGAAGAATGCGGCATATTCGGGGTATGGGGCGGGGACACGGCGTCCGCATTGGTCGCCTTGGGGCTCCACGCCCTTCAGCACCGGGGGCAGGAAGCGGCCGGCATCACCAGCTGGGATGGCACTGAATTTCACACCCACCGCGCGATGGGCCATGTTGCGGGAAA
>JBJOLA010000115.1:0-15333 GCA_046045815.1 Pseudomonadota bacterium | reverse complement strand
CGGCGCGGAACACGCATCGCCCAAGGACACAATTGTGTCCTAGATTGTGTCCTTGACTGTGTCCTGGCGATGAGTCAAAAAGAGGGCGAAGAATAAGAAACCACCGATTTCTGCGGTTTTTTTCGCTTCGGCAATTATCAGATTTAGTCGGTCGGGAATCCTGTCGTCCCGACCATTATATCGGTGACTTGTAAGTCACTGATTTTAATGACAAAAATGGATCATTTTTTACCTGTGCAGGAACTGTGTAGAAGTTTTTGCGGATTGCATCAAAAGACGGCGACTTTGGACAGCCGCTTTTTCGTTATTGTTTGGTGAATGGTGGAAAGAGATTCGTGCACTGATCGGCGCATTGGGTCATTCCGATTTCCGGGCATTTTAGGAATTGCGGCCGAGCTGATCCACCCATTTGAATTGATCGTTCTGAAAACCAGACGCACAGGTAGAAGAGTCGCTGATGCAGCCTTTGCTCCCCGTGTGGAGTGCTTATCGGATACCTTATGACCGCTAAGTTGAACCGTTCAGCGCTTCCGCTTTCGGCAGCAAAGTTGGACGCTGCCGACTGTCCGGTATTAAGAAGGCAATGGCGATAAGCGGACGTTCGTTCAACGCCGCCCTATGATCTTTTCCGAGCCATTCGCGACATTGGTCACTGCCCGATCATTGCTCCATTCGCGACATTCGTTTCAGCGTAAGCGTGTTCGGGCGACCGCCTTGCGCTGGGCGGAATAGCCGCGATGATTGCCGCCCATGGTTTGGAGCGGTTTGTGTCGGACGTAATTATTGAGGAGTGTCCTCGTCGGTCAACGCGACGCGGCAACTACCGTAGCCTGCAATGGCACCGATCGCCGCTATGTCCATCATCGTTGACCACAGCCGCGCGCCATCGGTCAGGCGTTTCGTATTATCCGCCATTACAGCCCGATCCACGTTGTCTTCGTTTCGGTATATTTGTCGAAATCATGCAGCGACAGATCGCGCCCGGTTCCCGATTGCTTGTAGCCGCCAAAGGGCGTGCGGACGTCGACCATATCGACCATGTTGATGCTGACTGTAGCGGGGTTGATCGTGTCGAATGTTCCGCCATCGACGGCGTCGCAAGCTTTTCCCCCAATAAAGGCTTGCCTCGGTATGCGGACGGTGCGGCTGGCAGCAATCCAGCTATAGTGATCAGTGGGCACGGCGGGCACAGGCTTCTCCTTGAGCGGATGATGTTCGCACGTGCCGGTGGCAGGCAACGTCGGACGGGAGGCTCATGCTGCCCGCTAGGTCGTCGCATCACCGATTGCCAGCAGCGTGCGCTCATAAGGACCTTCGGCAAGCCGCAGGAGGATAGCACCGACGCCCCAGCAGAGGATCAGCGATGCCGTCACGGCGATCAGCAAGCTGCGCGGATTGCTGGCAAGCGCGTCGGACAGTTGCCCGACTGCCGTGATGCCATAGCCCGACGTAATGACCGAGATGACGCTATAAATTGCCGTAACACGGCCACGAAACTGGGACGGAGCCAGCCCTTGGATAATCCCCGGCAACAAGCATCCGATCAGCGTCCCCGAGAGCATCAGGAACGCGACACTGGCAAACGCCTGTATCGTATTTGAAACAAATGGAAAAAACAGCGCGACGGGAAGCGAGCCGAGCAACGTCCAGCTTGCAATGCGGAGCGAGGCGCGCACCCCCAATTTCGGCGTGAGCCGCGACAAGAGCCAGCCAGCCGCTGCGACGCCGACAACGCAACCACCGCCCAGAGCAATGCCGATACCGATGCCAGTGGTCGTTGCATTGGCCGCGAACAGGCGCTCAAGCGCTGCCGGCGTCCAGGCGAGGATGGCCCCGAATGGCAAGCCGTAGGCACAAAGCGCTGCGAAGATGATGGCAATCGCCCGCCCATGCTGTGCGAGATAATGGCCAAAGGCCGCTGGAACCGCTTCGCTGTCCGTATTGGTCAGGGCCGTGCTGCGGCGATGAAGTTGCGAAGAAGCGATCAGGATAATCAGCAAAGGAGCGGGCAAGGCAACGAGAATGAACAAAGCCCGCCACGGCTCAAGCGCATGCATCGACTGGGGTAAAAATCCTTGCGAGACTTCAACCGCAGCACTCGCCATGCCGCCAAGGATGAGACCCGCCGCACCACTCAAGATCGATGCGACATAGAAAATATGGTTCGCGCGCACGCGCTGACGGCCCTGGAACAGGTCAGGGATCGCCGAATAGGTCAGCGGTGGCACGACAGCTTCGCCTGCCGAAAGTGCCAGCACGGCGACAAACAGCGTGCCGTACGAATTGGCAAACCCGCATGCGGCAGTGCCCCCGGCCCAGATCATAACGCAAACCCCAAGTACGACCCGCCGATCGTAGCGGTCTGCCAGCCAGCCGAGCGGATAGGTTGCAACCATTGCGAATACGGCCGAGCCTAACCCGAAAATCATGCCCAGCTGGCCGTCCGTCAGTCGCAGGCTGGTTCCCAGCGGTTGCGTGACAAGCGCCAGCATCTGCCGGTCGAGAAAGGCGAACAGTGTGACGAGGACCAGCACCCAGAGTGTGAGCCAGGCACCGACACCTGCCTCGGATTCGGGTTCTGCGACAATTATTGCCGGAACGGCTGAACTGCTCATGTCTTGGCCTCCGGCTTGGGAGATGCTGTGTTCCATGCTGTCCGCTCGGCGATGCGCTCCTGTGCTGTTGTGAGCTTGATGCCGCGCGGCGGGGTGCTGCTGAAAAGATGTTCCACGAAATAATCGAGCCGCCGCCGCTCGCCATAGCCGGTCATCTGATGTGCGATCTGTGGAAGCAGAACCAGATCGACATCCTTGTTGGCGTCGATCAGCGCCTGGACAAGCTGGAACACAGCCGCGGGATGGCAACCGGCGTCGAGCAGGCCGTGAACGATCATGAGGCGGCCGGTCAGCCCGTCGGCATAGGTTTTTGCCGCCTGCTTTTCGTACAAAGCTTCCTGATAGGGACCATGATACCGTTCGCCCCAGCAATGCCAGAACAACGCCTGATCATAATTCCCGCCGCCCGCGACCGCGACCTTGAAGACGTCACCAAAGCGCAATGCTGCCATCGCTGCCATGTAACCGCCCCCCGAAAACCCAGTCACGCCGACCCGATCCAGGTCGATCTGCGGATGAGTATCGGCAAGCTGACGTATCGCACTGATATGATCCTCAAGACTTGAGGCCGTCTCAATCGCCCCGTAGGACGCCTCCCGGAAAGCGCGCTCGCGGTTCGCCGTGCCGCGCCCGTCGATGACAAGCGTAAACGCGCCGAGTTGTGCCAGCATCGCCGCCACCAGCAGTCCGTCACCGACCGAACCGCCCGTAAACGCGCTCTTGGGCACATAGGATACCTGCGGCCCGCCATAGATATAATCGATGACCGGATAGGATTGCGCCGGATCAAAGCCGTAAGGTTTGAAGAGTATCCCGTAAATATCCGTCGTCCCATCGGCAGCCTTCAGCGTAACCGGGGACGGCCATTGCCACCAATCAGGAAACTGGGCAGTCGCTTGCTCGAGAACCATGATACACGTGCCCGATCGCGCCCGCAGGACGGTGTGGGGCAGCCCATCGACCGTGCCGATAGTTTCGACGAAAAAGTCGCCACCGGGCGAAACCCCGGATATGCGATTCATGTCGTAGCCCGACAGCGCTGCCATCACCAAACCATATTCGCCGGGACGCCAGATGATATGGTCGCCGTGTTCGGGCGACAGGATTTGCAACGCACCTTGATCGATACCGACGATGCACGGTTTGACAACATAAGGGTCTTCGGCTGCTGAAATACCGGCAGCGGTAAAAAAGACTTCACGGCGGACGGCATCGACGTGGTGGACATCGCGGACTTGCCAGTTGCCGCTCGTGATCGGGTGCTTCAAGGTGCCCGAATTGAGATCATAGAGGTAAAGGTGGCCGTGTCCGCTGCGTTCTGAATACCAGACAAGCTCATCGGTATCGATTAGCGGAAATACCAAAGCAGGAGTATAGACGTTAACGCTCAATTCGACATAGGTGTCGGTCGTCTCGGAGAAAACAATTCGCGTACACCCGTCTGTAACATCGCAGGCAACGATGTGCGCTTTTTGCTCATACCGCTCGATATCGACAAACCAGGCGGTTTTTGAATCGGCGCTCCACCATGCTAGCCCGGCGGCAAAAATTGTGTCGTTCATGCGCACGGCCGACAGCCGGGGATAGCGGGCTTCAGTCGGCTTGCCAGAGGCGACATCGACGATGAGAACGCGGAATTCGGTCGGCTTGTCATCGCCTGGCAAGCTGATCGGATTTGGGTCGACGCGCGGTCGAACACCGCCCTCGGGAACATATGCGATCAGTGGCAAGTCAGGCACATGACGCTCGTCGGTCTGGATGGTCAGGAGCAATCGCGAGTCGGGCGACCACAGTGCCTCAGGCCGTGCACCAACCCGTGCGCGATCGGTTCGCGTCGCCAACGGTGCTTCGGCATAGGAATAACGCGCCGTGCCATCATCGGTCAGCGCACGCTCGGCACCGCTGGCGATGTCACGGATCCAGAGATTGTCATCGCGCACAAAAGCCGCTCTCGCGCCATCTGGCGATGCGAGCCAGTTGCGGTCGAGCGACTTTTCTGCGCGATCAAGCACCTCCGTCGCGATAGTCCATGTCCAACTGACGCCAAATGCATCGAATGTCGCGTGATCACCACCGCTCGCAATTCGCAGATTCGCGAGAATGAGCTGGCTCGCATCGATGTCTCCGCCAAACCGCCGGGACAGGGCATCGGCAATGGTGCGCCGATGGAGCAGCGGTGTCGTCGTTCCAAGCGATGCGTCGACCATCACATAGGCCTGGCCGTCGCTGTCAGCACGCTCATACCAAAAGCAATCGGTTCCGACCCAGTGCGGAAAAATTGCACCGTTGGACACCTTTTCTTCGGTAAGCATGACAGCTTGCGCGCGCGCATAGGCGGCAGTCCAATCGGTCACGCGACGGCCTCATTTTCGTAACTGGCGGCGAGACGATCGAGCAGGCGCACCCCGAACCCTGACGGTCCTGCGGGGATGGTCGTCATATCGGTCCGCGTGCGCCATACGACAGGGGACATATCGATATGCGCCCAGGCACAATCACGCACGAATCGCTGCAGGAACAACGCAGCGGTGATCGCCATCGCTTCAGGATGCCCGCCGACATTCTTCATGTCGGCAACCGGCGTGTCATGAAGCTTGTCGTAAGCGGGCACGAGCGGGAGCCGCCATATCTGTTCAGCGGCAACGCTTGCAGCCTGCTCAAGCCGCGATGCCAGCGCATCGTCGTTGGTGAGAAAGCCAGCATAATCATCCCCCAGTGCGTAGGTTATGGCCCCGGTAAGCGTCGCCATATCGACCATGACCTTAGGCTTGTAACGCGTGTGGGTGAACCATAGTGCATCGGCAAGGACGAGGCGCCCCTCGGCATCGGTGTTGACGATCTCGATAGTTTGTCCGGACATCGATTTGATAATATCGCCGGGACGCAGTGCGTCGCCGTCGGGCATATTCTCGACAAGGCCGAGTACGGCGACAACATTCACCCGAGCCTTTCGGCGGGCAAGCGTCAGCATGGCACCGGCAACCGCCGCGGCACCGCCCATGTCAGTCTTCATGCCCTCCATATCTTTGGCACTTTTGATCGACAGGCCACCTGAGTCGAACGTCACGCCCTTGCCGACGAAAGCGATCCGGCTTTCCGGTGTTTGTGGCGCGCCATTCCATTCGAGGACGACAAGCTGAGTCTCGCGTCGACTGCCCTGTCCTACGCTCAATAACGCGCCCATGCCGAGGCGCGCCATCTCCGCCTCGTCAAGAACAGTGATGATCAAACCGTCGACTGCCAATAATTTCATGCGTTCTGCGAACGTCGCCGGATAGAGAATGTTGGGCGGTTCACTGACCAGGTCGCGGGCAAGGGTCACGCCGTCGGCAAGCGCCGCAAGGTTTTCATAATGTGGTTCTACACGATCCGGCGCGTCACAGATGAACCGGGCGAGCTGCGGCAGTTCTGTTTCGCCTGCCCTGGTGCCGGTACGATATTTTTTGAAGCTATATGAGGCTAGTCGAACGCCGAGTGCTGCATGCGCGACGTAAACGGGTGAGAACTCGTGGAGGTCGAAGTCGACGATTTTTGTAGCGCCTTTCCACGCCACCGCAAAAGCCGATGCCGCGACACGCTCAGCGGTGACGCCGTCGAAATCTGCGCGGTGACCTGCACCTGCAAATAAATACTGTACGGGTTTGCCCGCGCGATTGCGCGTCATCTGAAATGTCTGGTCAGCAGCCCCAGTAAAACCCTGCGCCGTCAGGAATGCGCCTTCTTGTTTGGTCAGACGAGCATCACGCACATCAATAGACGTGGACGCGCTCGAAGGCTCAAACGTGATCAGCACCGTTACAGACGAGAGGTCTGACAGCGTTGGCGGCGCATCCAGGAACTGCAGCGTCAAATCCATCAAAAACCTCATCCCCTTCTCACCTGTCACAGCCCTGTCAATGCCACCAGCACCGCAACTGCAATACCGTGTGGACTTATCCGATTTTATTGTCCAGTGTACAAGAACCAACGCAAAGGTGAAATCGAAGGGAAAACATCATGGGGATCGGTGCACGCACATTCAGAACTGCTCTGCTAGTTGGGACAATCGGATTTTCTGCAACAGTGGCGGTGGCTCAAACGGCTGCGTTGCCCAATGATACAGCAGAGGATGGCGGCGAAATCATCGTGACGGCACAAAAGAGCGAGCAGCGTCTGAAAGACGTGCCGTCGTCCGTCGCAGTTCTGGGCGGAGACGCTTTGCGCACACAAAGTGCGGACCGACTCGAAGACTATGCTGCACGGGTGCCGGGCTTGGTGCTGAACGCGCGCGGATCAGGGCAGCAAGCGGTGACGATTCGTGGCCTGTCGACGGGCACGCAAGGTGCTTCTACGGTGGCCGTCTATATTGACGATGCTCCCGTTGGTGCGAGCAATCAGGACGGCGGCGGCGGACTGTTGACACCTGATATTGATTCAATTGATCTGACGCGTGTTGAAGTGTTGCGCGGACCGCAGGGCACTCTATACGGGGCCAGCAATATCGGCGGCCTGCTAAAATATGTTACCGTGGCACCCAACACCAACCGAACCGAAGGCGCGCTTGCACTTGATGGCGGCACGATTGCGCATGGCGAAGAAGGCTTCGCTGCTCGCGGACGCATCAACCTCCCGATCAGCGCGGACAAAGCCGCACTCCTAGTGAGCGGATATTACCGGCGTGATCCGGGGTTTGTCGATGATGCCGGGCGCTCGAAAACAAATCTTGACCGCAACGAACGACTCGGCGGCAGGATTGCGTTGCGACTGACGCCCAGTGATCAACTCTCGGTCACACTGGCGGCAATTGCGCAGAATAGCGAGGCCGACGGGTTCACCCAAGTCGATCTCAATCCGGCAACTCTCGCCCCAATTTACGGCTTGCTTCAGCAGCGGCGTGCCTTCGGTTCGGAATATTATCAAAACAAGGTGCGCACATATTACGGCACACTGACATACGACATGGACTGGGCGAAGCTGACATCGACGACCAGCTTCAACACCGTCTCCAACCGAAGTGCTGCAGACTTCACGCTGGCGTTCTTCGACCCGGCCAGCCCCAATGTCGGCTATGCGGCGGCGAACAAGATCAACCAGAACAAGTTTACGCAGGAATTGCGTCTGTCAGGGGATATTGGCGGTTCGGTCAAATGGCTTGTAGGCGGATTTTACACGCGCGAGAAATCGCGGACGCTGGTATCACTTCCCACATTCGATGCTGTGACGGGTGTGTCGATTGCCGGACCATCGCTTCTTGATTCGGACATTCAGGGCAAATATCGCGAGATCGCTGGTTTCGCACAGGCCGATATCCGCTTTTCCCCTGCTTTCAACATCACGGTCGGAGGCCGTTACGCCAATAACCGGCAGAGGAACGTGACCACCAGTTCGGGCGCTCTCGTCGGCCCTGCCAGCACAACAACTTTGACTGCCAGCGATAACGTCGCGACGTTTACCGTCTCGCCCCAGTTCAAGCTGAGCAACGAGATTACCCTCTATGGACGAGTGGCATCGGGATATCGTCCTGGCGGCGCAAATGGCGCCTTTGCGCCCAATATTACCTACGGACCTGACCGTGTGACAAACTTTGAGGCGGGCTTGAAAGGTAGCTTTCCCGCCAGTCGCCTGACTTTTGAAGTCGCAGGCTTCTACATCAACTGGACTGACATCCAGCTGCCTCTACTTACACCGCTCGGCTTGAGCTACACAGACAATGTCGGCAGGGCGAGCAGCAGTGGGTTTGAAGCAAACCTGTCTTACGCACCAGTCAGCGGGCTGACTTTTGGGGGTTCTTCTGCCTATACTGTCGCAGAGCTCAAACGGGATATTCCGTCGGGCAGTTTTGGCGTAAAAGGCGATGCGCTGCCTTATTCGCCGCGATGGAAATCGTCGGCGACCGTTGATTACAAGACCGGAATCGGCACTGGGTGGGAAGGTTTTGTCGGCAGTAGCCTTTTTTACACCGGCTCGACCCGCGCCGAGTTTCAATCTGACCCAGCCATTCCGCGCATCCGTCTACCGGCTTTTGTAACGGTCGACGGGCGAATTGGCGTCCAGCGCGAAAAGTTGATGATTTCATTGATCGGCAAGAATATTTTCGACAAGCAGGCTTATAATGGCGTGCGTTCAATCACGTTTGATCCGACGGGACCAGCGGCGTTTAGTCTTATCCAAGCCCGCACCATTCTCTTATCGCTCAAATACGACTATTGATCCTGTGGCAGCGCGTTTGTCGCAAGGCCGTGCAGGGAGACGGTGATGGCGACAGTCCGGGCGAGGCATTTGGGTATCCGTTTCGACGGCGAACCCGGACATCATAATGCGATCACCGACGTTGGCGGCATCGAAGTCGGACACGTCACGGTTGTTGAAGACCGAATGATAGAAGGAACGGTCAGCGCCTTGCGAACCGGCGTGACGGTGATTCATCCTCAGGGGCGTAAAGGCGTTGGCGGTGTCGCCGCGGGTCGCGCCGTCCTGAACGGAACCGGCGAATGGTCTGGCATGCACCTGGTCGACGAGATCGGTCAGTTTTTTGGACCGATTGCCCTGACAGGGACGGCAAATTTCGGCGTCGTCCACGCCGCTGTCGCCGACTGGGGGCGATCCAACAGCGGACTGCCCGAAGATGAGCGCTTCATGCGTCTGTTGCCCGTGGTTGCGGAAACGCTGGATTTCCAGCTGAATGATATATTTGGCGAACCGATTTCGCGGTCGGATGTCATTCATGCGCTTGAAGAATCCCGGATGGGTCCGGTCGACGAAGGCAATGTCGGCGGCGGCACTGGTATGGTCGCCTATGAGTTCAAGGGTGGGATCGGGACCGCGTCGCGGATCGTCACTGCATCGATCGGAGCATTTACGGTCGGCGTCTTGTTACAAGCCAATCACGCGCGGCGCGGCGACCTTAGGATCAACGGCGTCCCCGTTGGTCGAATCATTACCGACCTGATGCCGCGCACCGCAGGCGATCTTGACGCACCGTCGATGGACTCCAGGAAATCCTCCCTGATCATTGTCATTGCGACTGACGCACCGCTTGCGCCGCACCAGCTCTGTCGCATGGCCCGCCGTGCTGCTCTCGGGATTGGCCGCAACGGAAGCACTGGCAACAATTTGTCGGGCGAGATGGCCCTCGCCTTCTCCACAGCTAACGTCTCGACACATGACGGTGCTGCGTCGCGTCCGACGATCTCCGATCTCGATAGCGACACAATGAATGCTCTGTTCGCTGGGGCTGTGCAATGTGTCGAGGAGGCTTTGGTCAATCAGCTCGTCGCGTGCAAAACGATGCACGGCACGAACGGCGCGACTGTGTTTGCGTTACCGCATGACCGGCTCCTCGAAGCTCTTAAAACTTGCTGATTATTGTCGTGCCACGAGCGCCTCGAGCCCCGCGATAATGACCTCGACATAGACTTCATAACTATCGTCCAGCGGTGCCTCGGCCCCGCTCTGCCAACGCAAGATGAAGGCATGATTGGACAGAAGCGAAAGATTTGCCGCCAATGTTGGAAAGGCTTCGCTATCGAGCGAAAGCAATCGCGTTTGGACCGTCAACTGCCAGTCGCGCAAATTTTCGGTGGGCAGCGGCGCGAACTCTTGCGTGCTGAAGCCAACCAAGCCCGCGAGCAAAGTGTTATAAGCCCCGATCAATTTTGCTCCCGAAAGCCCGGCCCGCACAAGCGTTGCCAGCAGGTCCTCAACGAGATCGAAACTAACCGAGGCATTGGAGACCAGCTGTGTACCGATGAGCGGCGCAATATTGGGATGGGCCTGCACAGCCTTGCGAAAACGATCAAAAATGTCGCGCAAATGTGTTTGCCATAGCCGCCGACGCCGGGGTGGGACAGTGTCGGCAAGAACCAGCGCAACGACGCGTGCGAGCAACTCGTTACGATTGGCAACATACCAGTAAAGCGCAGCCGGATAGACATTTAGACGGGCGGCGAGCGCCCGAATGCTAAAAGCTTCAAAACCCTCAGTGTCGATCTGAACAAGCGCAGCCGCGACGACAATTTCCTGTGTCAGGCTGCCTGCGCCTACCTCAGGCCCGCGCACCGCCAGCCTATTGTGACCGCGCTTGCGTTCGGTTTGACTTGCCATCTGCTCTCCTCATTATCGCTTGGTGATTCCGCTACCGACACTGCCTTAATGCAATTAACGACTTTGTTAATCTCGCTTTTCGCGCGAATTGGATTAAGGCATATCATTGATCGGTGTACAAGAGTCACGATTGCGAGAAAAATGATGGTGCAACAGGTATTAGTGGGCGACGATGGTCATGGTGCGCGCACGCTCACGCTCGCGCGGCCGCATCGGCTCAACGCGATAACAATGGATATGATCACGCAGCTTGAAGCTGCGCTAGGCGCTGCCATGACCGATACGGCTGTACGCGTCATCGTCCTTCGGGGCGAAGGTCGAGCCTTTTGCGCCGGTGACGACGTCGACGAACAGGCAGGCATCTGTGCCGCAGGAGAGGAATCGTTGCGCGCGCAACTCAGCATACTTCAATCCATATCCGCGCACCTGATGTTCGGCCCCAAACTCAGTATTTGTGCCGTTCAGGGTTGGGCGATCGGGGCGGGTATGTCTTGGGCGCTCAACTGCGATTGGGCAATTTGGGGAAAAACTGCGATCGGCTTTTTCCCAGAGGTAACGCTCGGCACCCACACGACGGGAGGGGCCTCGGCCTTGTTGCCTCTCATCGTCGGGTCACGTCTTGGCCGCGAAATGCTTTTTCGCGGCAAGCGCATCGGCGCAGACGAAGCACTAGCAAACAATATCGCGTCCCAAATAGTAGCCGACGACGCGCTTGACGAGGCGACATCCTCGCTCGCTAGCGAACTGGCGTCACTGCCGCCCGACGCTGCTGTGCGAATGAAGCAGGCACTCGCTGCGGTTCATGCGACGGTCCTTCGCGATGTTTTAGCGCAAGAGGTCGAGGCCTGCGTGGCGACGACGCTGAATGCGGCAACGATCGCACGCATGCGCGCTACCACGCACGTGACCTGATCAATGACAACGATTCCCGACTTGCTTCGCCGGTCTGCAGTTCAATGGCCGGACGCTGAAGCGATTGTTTTCGACGCTACAAACGAGCGGTTGTCGTTTGCCGAACTGGACAAGCAAAGCGATGCGATTGCAAGGGCCTTGTCTGCCGCAGGCATTGTGACAGGCGACAGGGTGCTCGTTTGCAGCGGAAATGTCCTGTTGTTCCCGCTTGCTTGGCTGGCCATCCTTAAAGCGGGAGCCGTCATGGTGCCTGTCAATCCGCGCTACCGGCTCGACGACGCTGCGCATCTCCTTGCGCTTGTGGAGCCGCGCGCTGCCTTTTGCGATGCTGAACGGCTGGAATTTATGCGCACGCTGGCCGCATCGTCACAGGGCCTTGACCTGATTGTGACCGATCATGCCGACCCCCCGCGAGGCGTTCAGTCGCTGAGAAACTTTGCACAAAGCTGCGCGACGACAGCGCCAGTCAAGCGCGACATATCGGCGTCAACGTTGGCCAATATCCAGTTCACCTCGGGCACGAGCGGATTGCCAAAGGGCTGCATGCTTTCGCATGGCTATTGGCTGGCGCTGGCCAACACAGTCCGTGGGACGGTAGTTGCGCTGGCACCCGGCGAAACGATGCTGACGGCACAACCATTCAGCTATCTCGATCCGCAATGGGCGCTTGTTCTAACGATCCTTTCTGGTGCGCGCCTTGTCGTTCTCGACAAATTTAGTCCGTCGAACCTGTGGGAAAAGATCGTCCAACATGACGCGCACTTCTTCTACTGTCTGGCTGCCATGCCACTGATGATGCTTGGGACGCTGCCGACAGCGGCGGAGAAGCGGCACAATCTGCGTGCCATCATGTGCTCCGCGATTCCGTCAAATCGCCATGCCGAACTCGAAGCCCGCTTCGGTGTTCCCTGGCTGGAGGCTTATGGATCGACCGAGACTGGATCCGACCTCGGAATCAGTTGGGAAGACCATGATTCGATGGTCGGGATCGCCACGATCGGACGACCCTTGCCAAACCGTGAAGCCCGGATCGTCGACGAAGCTTTCCGCACGCTTGGGCCTGAAGAAGACGGGGAATTGCTCGTGCGCGGGCCGTACATGATGCTTGGCTACTGGCGCAATCCCGAAGCGACCAGCGAGGCCTTTTGCGACGATTGGTATCGCACAGGCGACCTCGCCCGCTTTGATGTTGCGGGCTTTTACCATCTCGTCGGTCGCCGCAAGGATATGATCCGTCGCGGCGGCGAGAACATCGCTGCTGCCGAACTCGAAGCGGTGCTGAACCAGCATCCGGGGGTTCTCTTGTCCGCATGTATCGCCGTGCCTGATCCCGTGCGGAACGAGGAGGTGCTTGCCTATATCGTGCCCGAAGAACCGACAAATCCGGGCGCTTTGATCGAATTTCTCGAAACCCGCCTCGCGGCGTTCAAAGTGCCACGCTACTGGCGGTTCGTCGAAACGTTGCCGATGACACCGTCCGAGCGCGTCGCCAAGCCGCTGCTGTCCCGATCGCTTGAAGACGCGTTTGACCGGACGATCGGTTCAGTCAGTAAGGTTGTGGGGCCACCCTGATAATGAGGCGGTTTCGTTTACTGTGATCGCGGTGCCTGCAGGCAGCAGCCTATGCGGCTTGCGCTTCGGGAGTGTTTGTGGGGGGTTGCCAGTTCCATGGCATGAGTTCGTCCTAGCGGGACGCTGGCCAGTCGTTTGCGATTTTGGCGATGACGTCGGCGATGTAGGCTTGAGGTTCGACGCCGCTTATTTTGCAGGTCTCGATGACGGTGTAGATGGCGGCGGCGCGATCGCCGCCAATCTTTAAACCGGCGAGAGGGTGTCAGATTGTTTGTGTAAGCGGGGACCGGGTTCCATTCTGAGGAAGAAGGGACTCGACGATGACGACAACGATCAAGCAAGAGCTACTGGACGATTTGCTTTCCGGGGTATCCAGCCCTGATGATTTGCTGGGTGATGAGGGGCTGTTCCGGCAGTTGAATGGAGCGGGCGCTGGAAGGTGAGCTGACGCACCATCTTGGCTATGCGAAGGGCGATGTGGCGGGCCGCAAGTCTGGCAACAGCCGCAACGGGCATTCGAAGAAGACTGTGCTAGGCGAGGATGGCGAGCTTGATCTTGCGATCCCGCGTGACCGGTCGGGGACGTTCGAGCCCAAGCTGATTCCGAAGGGTGAACGGCGGCTCGACGGGTTCGATGGCAAGGTGATCAGCCTGTACCGATCAGGCGCAGGTCGAAGCGAAGATCGCGCGGCTATCCTCGCTGCGTGATGACCTGGCACGCATTATTGGCTTATGTCGTGGCTGACTGCAGGGTGACCGAGGCCCTGGGCAACCACAGCACGTGCAAAAGCGACCACTAGTATGCAAGCTGGAGCCTGACGATCCGAACGTCAGGTTTCGCAACGTCGATGCGATGTTCGCAGAAAGCTCAGCGTCAGCAACCGGCCAATTGCAGCCCTGACTGGGCATGAACGTATGGCGAGTTCCGACGGGTTCATTTGAGTGAACGAATGGCAACAATTTTAGCGCACCCTGCCTCGGCGATGCGCGAGCCGCGCAACGGCGGCGGTCGGCAACAAACATGGCAATGCAAATATATTTTGCTTCAAATGAAACAGCGCATTGACGAGGTGCTATTTGGTTGACTTTTGAAACCAAAATATTACCCGATGCAAATGACCATCCCGCATCAGCAAGCCTGCCCGATTGCCGCCTCGCTCAATCAAATGGGTGACGCGTGGACGTTGCTGATTGTCCGTGAAGCCAATCGCGGCGTTTCACGGTTCAGCGATTTTCAGAAGAATACTGGCATTGCCAAAAATCTGCTCGCGCAGCGGCTGACGCAAATGGTGGAGCATGGCATCCTCGAAAAACACGACGTCGGCAGCCTCGGCAGGCGGTTCGAATACCGGCTGACCGCCAAGGGAAAGGCGCTGGAACCGATCATGGCGACGATGATCCAGTGGGGCAATGATTGGGTATATGGCCCCGGCAATGCGCCAGTCAAAATGATCAGCCGCAAAACGGGCGCGACCATCACTTCGGTTTTGCCCGCTGACAACAATGGCACGATTTTCGCGTGGGATGACGTTGCTGTCCGGTACTGTCCCCGCGCTGGTCCACACCCAAAAGAATTTGATCTGACGCAGGAGCAAAGCCGATGACTACCGCTACAACTGACCCCGTCTGGAAAGAGAATGCCTGCGGCCTGTGTTACGCCAATTGCGGCGTTCTGGTGCAGACTGGCGGCGAGGATGGACGGCAGATACTGCGGGTCAAAGGCGATAAAAATCACCCCGTCTCACGCGGCTATACCTGCAACAAGGCGTTGAAGCTCAATTACCATGTTCACGGCCGGGATCGCCTGACCGCCCCGTTGCGTCGCCGGGCCGATGGCACGTTTGAAGAAATAGATTGGGATACGGCCATCAGCGAAATCGCGACGAAAATGGCCGCGATCCGTGATGAACATGGCGGCGATAAAATCTTCCGCTACGGCGGCGGCGGTCAAGGCAACCATCTGGGCGGAAGTTATTTCACGTCGGTCATGGCCGCCCTTGGCATCAAGTATAAAACGAACGCTCTGGCGCAGGAAAAAACGGGGTTGGCCTGGCTGCAATACCGGATGTTCGATACCAACGTTCACGGCGATCTTGAGCATGCCAAAACCCTCGTCATCGTTGGTAAGAATCCTTGGCAATCCAACGGCTTT
>JBJOLA010000056.1:0-16102 GCA_046045815.1 Pseudomonadota bacterium | reverse complement strand
TGGGTTTCCAAGCCGCTGGCGGTGGCGAAGACATTGCCGAGTGATGAGGTGCTGTTTGGCTCGGAAGTGATGGCGATGGTGGGGTGACTTCACTGTCATCCTGAACTTGTTTCAGCATCTAAGGGGCCGCCTGCATCCATTCGCCGTGTTGCTGCATGGATACTGAAACAAGTTCAGCACGACTCCGGAACAAAAATGACCATCTTATTCCTCCCCACCGGAGACCAGCTCGCGGTCCAGGATATGGCGCTAATCCAAGGTTGCCTTCACTTCGAAGATGGGATATCCTAAGGGATATACGGAGGTTTGTTATGAACGTACACGTCGGGAAATGGGGCAACAGCCTGGCGGTGCGACTTCCCCGGAATATCGTTGAGAAATTCGGCATAAAGGAAGGCGATCCCATCGGCGATGCCAGCATTGAAGCAATGATGGAGGTTGAAAAAGCCGAGGCTATGCAGGCGCGCCGCGATGCGGCGATGGAAGAAATCAGCAAGCGGGCATTTGACTTGCCCCCCGATTGGAAATTCGACCGGGAAGAGGCGAATTGGCGCCCGGCGATGGACAAGTGGTAACGCTCGATACCAACATTGCTGTCTATGCATTGACGCGGACGGATAAGCGGTTGCGCGCGCGCGACGTCCTTCGAAGTGTCGGCTTCTTGAGTGTGCAAGTCCTCAATGAATACGCCAATGTCGCGAAGCGCAAACTGGGCCGCGATTGGGAAACGATTTCGCATGATCTTGCATCATTGCGGAACGCAGCTGGCAGGATCAAGCCAATTTCTGATGAATCCAATAACGATGCGACGAGGATCGCCGCACGTTATAATATCGCATTTTATGACGCCGTGATGATCGCAGTTGCGTTGGCTAATGGTGCGACGACCCTCTACAGCGAAGACATGCAACACGGCATGGTCATCGACGGCACATTGACCATCACCGATCCATTCCTGAGCACGGAAACCATATGACCACCCAATTTGACCTCACCGAAGACCAACTCGCGATCCAGGATATGGCGCGCAAGTTTACGGCTGACATGATCACGCCCCACGCCGCGCAATGGGATGAGGCGCATCATTTTCCGCGTGAGGTGATCAAGGCGGCGGGGGAGCTTGGCTTTGGATCGATCTACATCTCCGAATCGAGTGGCGGCATTGGCCTTGGGCGGCTAGAGGCGGCGCTGATCATGGAGGCGATGGCTTATGGTTGCCCCGCGACGAGTTCGTTCATCTCGATCCACAATATGTCGACATGGATGATCGATTGCTTCGGCGGGGATGAGATCAAGGCACGGTTCCTGCCGCAGTTGGTGAGCATGGAAAAGGTCGCGAGCTATTGCCTGACCGAGCCGGGGTCGGGGTCGGACGCGGCGGCGCTCAAGACGACAGCACGGCTCGACGGCGATCATTATGTCGTCAACGGCACCAAACAGTTCATCTCAGGCGGCGGCGTGAACGATATCTATGTCACGATGGTCCGCACGTCCGATGATGGCGCCAAGGGCATCTCTTGCCTCGTGATTGAGGATGGCACGACCGGTCTCAGCTTTGGTGCGCCGGAGAAAAAGCTCGGCTGGAACGCCTCCCCCACCGCGCAGGTGATTTTTGACAATGTGAGGGTGCCGGTCGCAAACCGCGTCGGCGCAGAAGGAGACGGGTTCAAATTCGCAATGGCGGGGCTGGACGGCGGACGGATCAACATCGGCGCTTGCTCGCTCGGCGGGGCGCAACGCTGCCTTGATGAAGCGGTTGGCTACGTCAAAGATCGCAGCCAGTTCGGTAAGGCAATAGCCGAGTTCCAGAACACCCAGTTCGTCCTCGCCGATATGGCGACTGATCTGGAGGCCGCTCGCGCATTGCTCTATCTTGCGGCGGCGAAGGTGACGGCGAACGCGCCAGACAAATCCCGTTTCTCCGCGATGGCCAAGAAACTTGCGACTGATAATGGCTCTGAGATTGTCGATAAGGCGCTCCAGATGTTCGGTGGCTACGGTTATCTCAAAGATTACCCGATTGAGCGTTTCTGGCGCGATCTCCGCGTGCACCGCATCCTGGAAGGCACCAATGAAGTGATGCGGATGATCATCGGACGGGATTTACTGAAGTGACAGACGAAATTATTGCCCGCGTCCAAGGCCATGCCGGGATTATCAGCCTTAACAAACCGGGCACCATCCACGCGCTGACGCTCGATATGGTCCATGCGATGACGGCGACGTTGCAGAAATGGGCGACGTCGAAAACGGTCAAGGTCGTCATCATTGATCATGCCGAAGGGCGCGGCTTTTGCGCGGGCGGCGATATCAATTTCCTCCGCAACTCGGCTCTGAACGATGGCGGCGCGTCAGGCCGTAAATTCTTCCATGATGAATATCAGCTCAATCATCTGCTCTTCACTTACCCAAAGCCTGTCGTCGCCTTTATGGACGGGATCACGATGGGTGGCGGTGTAGGTATTTCCCAGCCTGCGCGGTTCCGCATCGCGACCGAGAATACGCGCTTTGCGATGCCTGAGACGGGGATCGGTCTGTTCCCTGACGTCGGCGGGGGCTGGTATCTCTCGCGGCTTGAAGGGCGGACCGGGCAGTATCTCGCGCTCACCGGTGCGCGGATTGACGGGGCGGATTGCGCCGCACTCGGCCTCGCCACGCATTATCTGTCTTCGGACTCAACGGGCGATGTCAAACGTCGTATTTCGGAGGAAGACCCAGACCGGATTGACGGAATTTTGGGTGCAATGGCGATCAAGCCTCCCGAATCCAAACTCACCGATCAAGACAATATCATCCGCATCAACCGCCTGTTTGCCTCTGATGTGTATGAGGAAATTCTCGCGGCACTAGAGGCCGACGGGTCCGACTGGGCAATGAAAGAAGCGGCGACGCTCAGCACAAAATCACCGCAAACGTGCAAGGTCGCGCTCCGCCAACTGGCAATGGGTGCGCGGATGGCGGATTTTGCCAGCAATATGGCGATGGAATATCGGATTGCGCACCGGGTGATCATGCGGCCAGACTTTGTTGAGGGTGTGCGCGCTGTCATCGTTGACAAGGATAACAAGCCCAAATGGAACCCCGCCAAGGCGAAAGGGGTGACATCAGCAATGCTCGACGAGATTTTTGCGCCGCTGCCGCCGACTGAAGAATGGAAACCCCTATGACTTACGAAACCATCCTTGTTGAAGCGCGCGGCGCGGTGACCCTAATAACGCTCAACCGACCGCAGGCGCTCAATGCTTTGAATAGCCAAGTGCTGGCCGATCTGATTGACGCCTTCGCCAAATTCGACGCTGATGATAGCCAGCGTTGCGCTGTGCTGACGGGTTCGGAAAAAGCCTTCGCAGCGGGTGCTGATATCAAGGAAATGCAGAGCCAAAGCTTTGCCGACATGTACGGCAGCAATTTCTTCGCCGGCTATGATCGGGTCACAGCCACGCGCAAACCTTGGATCGCGGCGGTGTCTGGTTTTGCACTCGGTGGCGGATGCGAGCTAGCGATGATGGCGGATTTCATCATTGCGGGTGACAACGCCAAATTCGGCCAGCCCGAAATCAAGCTCGCCGTGACGCCGGGCATGGGCGGATCACAGCGGCTCACGCGCGCGATTGGAAAATCCAAGGCGATGGAAATGTGCCTTACGGGGCGGATGATGGGCGCGGTAGAGGCCGAGGCGTCGGGGCTTGTCGCGCGCGTTGTGCCCGCCGCCGATCTGGTCGACGAAGCGCTGAAAACGGCGGCGACGATCGCAGGGATGGCACCGCTCGCAGCGCTGGCGACCAAGGAAATGGTGAACGCCGCGTTTGAAACCACGCTCCAGCAGGGTGTGAATTTTGAACGGCGCTTGTTCCACGGGCTGTTCGGGTCTGAAGATCAAAAGGAAGGCATGGCCGCCTTTGTTGAAAAACGGCCGGGCAATTGGACAGGGAAATAATATAGTGAAAATCGCATTTATCGGCCTCGGAAATATGGGCGGCGGCATGGCTGCCAATCTCGTAAAGGCCGGGCATCAGGTGCACGCCTTTGATTTGGCAGCAGCAGCACTCAAGCAAGCTGAAACCAATGGCTGCACCCCTCATGACACGGTTTTTGCCGCAGTTCAGGGCGTGGAGGCCGTGGTGTCGATGCTGCCCAACGGCAATATCATGGAAAGTGTCTATGTGAACGAGGTGCTTGGCAAGGCACCGACCTCAGCACTTCTGCTGGATTGCTCCACCATAGACGTCGCGACGGCCAAGAATGTTGCGTTCCTTGCTCATAGCAAAGACTACGCAATGGTCGACGCCCCCGTTTCCGGCGGGATCGCGGCGGCCAATGGCGGTACGCTTACCTTCATGGTGGGCGGCAGTGATGCCGAATTCAAACGGGCGGAACCAATCCTTGCGGCGATGGGCAAAGCGGTGATCCACGCGGGCGGCGCTGGGGCAGGGCAGGCGGCGAAAATCTGCAACAACATGCTGCTCGGTGCGTCGATGATTGCCACATGTGAGGCGTTTGTGATGGCCAAAAAGCTCGGCCTCGATCTCCAGACATTCTACGACATCTCGTCAAAAGCATCTGGCCAGAATTGGTCTATGACCAGCTATTGCCCCGTCCCCGGTGTTGGCCCGGCGACACCGGCGGACAATGACTATCAGGGCGGGTTTGCCGCCGCTCTCCAGTTGAAGGATCTCAAGCTCGCGATGGAAGCCGCCAAAACTGTTGGCGCGAACGTTCCGATGGGCACCCGGGCAGCGGAGCTTTATCAGGCTTTTGTTGATGCGGGATCAGGTGGGCTCGATTTCTCGGCGATCATCAAGACGCTGGAAGCATGATGCCACGCCCTGCGCCGCTCACCGGTCGGCGCATTCTGGATCTCTCCCGCGTCCTTGCCGGGCCGTGGTCAACGATGATCCTCGCCGATCTCGGGGCGGAGGTGATCAAGGTTGAAAACCCTAACAGGGGCGATGATACCCGCGCGTGGAAGCCGCCGAGTGCAGGGGGCGAAGCGGCCTATTATCTCTGTGCCAATCGTAACAAGAAATCCGTGCTGATTGATCTCTCATGCGCCGCCGGGCAGGCCGCCGTTCGCGCACTTGCGGCGACGTCGGATGTGCTCGTCGAAAATTACAAGCTCGGCGGGCTCGATAAGTTCGGGCTGGACTATGCGACGCTTTCGGCTGAGTTTCCGTCGCTCATTTACTGTTCGATTTCGGGATATGGCCGCGCATCCCCGCGCGCGGCGGAACCGGGCTATGATTATGTCATTCAAGCGGAAAGCGGCCTGATGTCGATCAACGGTTACCCGGATGGCCCGCCGACGCGCGTCGGCATTTCCATCGCGGATATGTTTACAGGGATGGCCGCCACACAGGCAATTCTGGCGGCACTTATTGCAAAGGATCGGGACGGGCTTGGCCAGCATCTCGATATCGCCTTGTTCGATGCGCAGTTATCGCTGCTGGCCAATGTCGGGTCATCGGCGCTGATATCAGGGGAGGATGCACTGCGCTACGGGAACGGGCATCCCACAGTGGTGCCGTATCAGACGTTCGCAACGTCTGATGCGGATATCGTGATCGCCGTCGGCAATGATCGCCAGTTCGGGTTCCTGTGCAGGAAGCTGCTCGGTCGGCCAGAGCTCGCAGATGATCCTCGCTTTGCGGTGAACGCCGCGCGGGTGGTAAACCGGGTCGCGTTGCTCGCTATTCTGGAGCCGCTGGTGGCCGCACAGCCTTCGGCCTATTGGCTGGCCGGGTTGCGAGAAGCGGGTGTGCCCTGCGGCACGGTGCGGACAGTGCGAGAAGCTTTAGCCGCACCCGAGACTTTGGCGCGGGGGATGGTCCAGACCATCCCGCACCCGACGGCTGGCAAAATCGATCTGATCGGTTCACCCCTCAAATTCTCGGGAACGCCGGTGGTTGTTCCGATTGCACCGCCGCTCCACGGGGCCGATAGCGCCGCCGTGTTGGGGGACTTGCTAGGATATGACGCAGCTCAAATAGCCGCCGCCGCTGGTCAAACCTGAGCGCGTACAGCGTCCAATATCTTTGCCCCGCCCATGAACACCGCACCCGCGCAGGCGGAGCACAGCAGCTTTCCGCCAAAGCCTGGATATTGATCCAGATAAAGTATCCCCCGCTCCACCGCACCCAGCGCGAGCGCGTAGATGATTGCGTAAGCTTCCCACCGTGTTTTGATCACGAACAATCTTTTGATTTTGCTTCCCATAGTATTTGTTAAGCAAGCATCGCGCCAATTGCTGATGCGCGCCGTTTCGCCTTGACGAACATGGTTAACTGTAAGTTAAACCGACACAAGTGCCGCGAGATCAAGCGCTGCAAACAGAGTCGTGCGGGCAATCTCAATTTCGGCCCATAGTTTGGGGTTCGCCAGGCCGTCCGGCGCAATCGCTTCGGGCCAGTGTTTGGCCACCACGTCCGCGATCAGATCAAGCTTGGTACCGTCCACCAGAAAGCGCGGATCGACATGAGCCGGATCACAAACGACGCGCAGGCGCAGGCAGGCGGGGCCGCCGCCGTTGGCCATTGATTGGCGGACGTCTACCGGCACCAGCTCGCGGATCGGGCCATTGCCTTCGATCATTTTCTGAAGCCAGCCCCACACGCGGACATTCTCCTGCGCTTCGGTCGGCAAGATCAGCGCCATTGCACCACCTGGCAGGGTCACCAATTGCGCATTGAACAGGTACGAACTGATCGCATCGGCCAGGCTGACGTCGGCGGCGGGCACTTCGATAATCTCGACTTCAGGAAGACGGCGGCGAAGTTCTCTGTAAAAGCCGTCCTTCTCCTCAAACGCTTGTTCGTGCGCAAACAGCACCCGTTCATTGGCAACCGCCACAACGTCGTTGTGGAACGCACCCGCTGCAATCGCTGCTTCAGACTGCTGCACAAACAACGTCCGCGCCGGATCGATCTGGTGGCAGCGCGCGACGATTTTGGAGGCTTCGATATGTTGGCGGGAAGGGAAGGGGCCACCGCCTGCCCCGTAAACAAACACCTCAACCCCCGGCGCATCGTGGCGCGCGCACAGACGCATATGATTTGCCGCACCTTCATCTCCAAACGGCGGCTGCACGCCGGGATGCACGTTGAAATCGGGATGGGCAAAGGCGGTCTGCAACTGGATGTGCGTCTCATAAGCCTCGTGGCTGCGGTGCGGCATCGTCAGCAGATTGGCGACGCTCAAGTGGCATTCACCGGTCTTAGAGTCGCTTGCCGGGGAAACTGTCGCCGCATTCGCCGCCCACATCGCAGAGGCGGAAAGCGCGCAAGCAAGTAGCCCAGGTTCGGCCTCCTCAGCCGTCGTCCAGAGTGTTTGCAGCCAGCGCCGATCTGGCCGGGCGTGGGGCAACAATATCCCCTGCGCTAGGCCGAGCTCCAGATTGCGGCGCATCTTCTCGATGCCCTGAAGTGCCGCCGCGCGGGGATGCGATATGCCACCCGCATTTTTGGCGGACGCCAGATTGCCCAGGCTCAGCCCGGCATAATTGTGGCTTGGCCCGATGATGCCGTCGAAGTTAATTTCGGTGATCGCCATATTACCACCGGACCACGTGGGTGATCGTGTCGCCGATTTTCACGCCCAAGGCTTTCGCGCCGCCGCTGTCGATTGAGATGCCGCCATCGGTGCGGTCTGCCTGAACATAGGCCGCCGTAAAATCTGCCAGATGCCCGCGTGCTGCCAACATCTTGGTCACGCCGCCATCCTTGATCGCGGTGATTTCAGACTCGACAGCGTTTTGCACCGTTTTGATCTGGTCGGTCCGCGCTGTCATCGTTGGCCCTCCGTCAAAAATGTCGATGTAGTTCTCAAACTCAAATCCCTCATTTTCCAGCATCCGCATCGCTGCACGGCCCGAAGGGTGCGGCTGGCCAATGGCGAGTCGGGCGGTCTCTGTGAGCATCGCAGTATAAATCGGGTGCTTGGGCATAAGATCCGCGATAAACTGATTGCCGTGGATCGCGTTGAACTCGTCGGCGTCGCGAAAACTCATCCCGAAGAAGCGCCCGGCGATACCGTCCCAAAAGGGTGATCCGCCTGCCTCGTCAATCAGGCCGCGAAGCTCGGCGAGGATGCGATCAGCAAAGCGTGCACGGTGAGCGCGGATGAATAGATAGCGGCTGCGCGCGATCAACATGCCAAGCCCGCCCGCCCGTTCGCTCGGGTGAAGGAACAGGCCGCCGACTTCCGATGATCCTTCCAGATCAGTGGACAGGCTAAGCATATCGGCGCGGAAAGTGCGTGCCAACTCAACGCTGTGCTGGGTCAGCGCGCCGATCCGGTAGGAATAGAACGGCCATTTCAGACCGACTTGGGAGAAGAGCTGGCAGGTGCCCCGCACGTCCCCCGTCTCCACATTTTCGAGCACGAGGACGAACAGATCGTCATCGATCTTTTCCTCATCGCGCGCAAAGGCAGCCGCAGATTTTGCCAGTTTGGCCGAGAGCGACTTGCGGTCCGGTGGCAAATTAGTGAAGCCCCCACCGGTAAGCTTCGCCATCTCATAAAGTGGCTGGAGATCAGAGGTGCGCGCGGCGCGGATTCGAAATGTCATGCGGCACCATAATGGTTGCAGTCGCGTTGTGACACCCCCTGTGACGGCGTGCGCAATCGGCGTTAGTTGACCTGCCTTTCGCGCCCCGCCCAATACGGTGCCCGCAGGTCTTTGCGCAGGATTTTTCCCGATGCATTGCGCGGCATGATCGGTATTACGTCAACGGATTTGGGCGCTTTGAACGCCGCGATCCGCTCACGCGCCCACGCTATTACGTCCGCAGGGTCAATCTCCATGCCGGGCTTGGGCACACAGCATGCCTTCACGGCCTCGCCCCATATGTCATCGGGCACACCGATGACCGCGACCTCAGCGACCGCAGGGTGACCGTAAATCGCGCTTTCCACTTCTGCCGGATAGACGTTTTCGCCGCCGGTGATGATCATGTCCTTCACCCGGTCATGAATGAAAAGATAATTGTCCGCATCGAGATAACCCGCGTCGCCGGTGTGGACCCATCCGTCATCCGTCACCGTCTTGGCGGTCGCTTCGGGTAGTTTCCAATAGTGGAGCATATTGTTCGAGGATCGCGTCATGATCTCGCCAACCTCGCCGGTGGGGACCTCACCTCCGGCTTCATCGACTATTTTGAGCTCGACACCGGGCAGAGCGCGACCGGCGGCGCGCATGCGGATGTTACCATTTGGATCATGATCCTCAGGCCACAGCATCACGATTGTGCCCGTGGTTTCCGTCATCCCGTAAGCTTGCAGGAATTGTGCGCCAAAAACACTGATACACTGGCGCAGCAATTCGAGAGGGATCGGTGCTGCCCCGTAGATGATATATTTCAACCGGCTGAAATCGGTTGTCGCGGCGCGGGGATGATTGATCACCATCTGCAATGCCGCAGGCACCGCAAAGAAACGCGTGACGCCTTTGAATTCAACCGCGTCGAGCATCCCCTCCGGCGTGAATTCGGCAAGGACATGACCTGGCACGCCCGCCGCCAGCGCCATGATGCCAAGGCCGGTGCCACCGATATGCGCGCACGGCATGGCAACCAGTGCAACTTCGCCGTCCTCCCATTCGGACCAGGGCAGGCCCGCTTGCTGCGCGGGTGAGCGCAAGCCGAACAGATTCTTGTTGGAGAGGACGGCACCCTTGGGGTTTCCGGTCGTGCCAGAGGTATAGAGTTGGAGGACTGCCTCGCCCTCTGCACTCGGCGTGAACGGGATTGATGCGGCATTTGCGATCCAGGCGCGCGCATCTTCGGCGGAAAAAACATGTTCGACGTGGGGCAGATCGTCTGACATCTCGCGCGCCACAGCATCAAAACCAGGACCGGTGAAGAGCAAACGTGCTTCGGTATCATTGACGATATAAGCGACTTCTTTGGGGGCCAGTCTCCATCCGACAGGGACCATAACCACCCCCAACCGCGCGGCACCAAAAAACAGGATGAAATAGAGATCTGAATTTTTGCCGAGCCAGGCGATGCGGTCGCCTTTTTTGAGACCGTGAGCAATCAACGCGGATGCGACCTTTTCGGTCAGCACGTTGAGCTGTGCGAAACTGGTCGTCCGATCATCCTCGCTCAACGCAATATCGCTGGGCCGATCGGTTGCCCAATGGGTGATGAAATCGTTGAAGGTTAATAATGCGGGCTCAGTCATTGAGACTCCTGTCGAGGCTGATTGCTATCATTAGGAGGCTAAGCCGTCCCGGTGAATGTTCAAGTGGATTTTCGTCGCTCCGCCACACATGTTTGAATTCCTTTAGAAAATTTACTAAATTTCAGTACAATTTCTATAAAGGTTCGGCGAAGATCAATTTAGTGTCGGCGATAGACAATCAATGCCTAGGTATAACCTGAAACCGTCTGGACTTGAAGCGCGCCGCGCAGAGCGGCTTAGCGTCAACATCAAGGCGAGTTTGCGCAAGCAAGGCACGACCAAATTTGAAGTCGAAATGCATGATCTCTCGATGACAGGGTTCCGGTTTGAAACGGCGTTCAACTTGCCGGACGGTTCATCGATCTGGCTGACAATTCCCGGCCTCGGCGGTCTAGAAGCAAAAGTCGCATGGCGGAGGGATTTTCTGTATGGGGCGTCGTTCGTGAACCCACTTTATCCTGCGGTGTTCGATCACATTGCCAAACAATTTGCGAAGCGCAGCCTTATTTAAATCGTGGTGGTTGACGGGCAACTCGTCTCACAATTGGCGCGGGTGGGCGCAATTGTCACGACACGACCGCGCGTTCAGCAATGCGACATTGCCCATCTGCTTATAGGATCGCTACGGCGTATCAGGACGATGGACGTCGGACGTTCACAAAGAGGTAATATCATGCACAAATCAGCCTTCATTGCGGCGCTCGCTGTGACCACGCTTACATTCACAAGCCCCGTGCAAGCGCGTTCAAATTCTGGCCACGGGCACTGCCTGCGTTTCAACAAGACGACCGGTACAGTGGCAGGTGCGATTGCGGGAGGCTTACTTGGCAATGTCATCGCTGGCGGTGGCAACCGAACGGCAGGTACGCTCATCGGTGGTGCTGCCGGAGGCCTGGCGGGGCACACATTGGCCCGCAACGGTCGGAAAAAATGTCGGTAAACCGGGCTATTGCGACCTGACGTCGCGCATGTTTCTCAGCGCCCGGAAAGATGCGCCGTAATCGCCGCAAGGAAAGGCGCACCATAAGCGTCGAGTTTACGCACGCCGACACCGGTTACCAGGGCGAGATCACGGAGAGATTTCGGCCTGATCTGCGCCATTTCCCGGAGTGTGGAATCATGGAAAATGACATAGGGCGGAACGCCAGTCTCCGCAGCCAGAGCACGGCGACACGCCCGCAGCGCCTCAAACAACGGATCGCCAAGCGGATTAAGGGTTTTGCCAGACCCGTTGTCGCCGCGCCGTGTGCGCCGTTCTCGCTTTGGCACTATCACAAGGTTGAGCGGTGCATCGCCCTTCAAAATCGCTTTTGCTTCCGGCCCGAACATCAGGCCGCCGTGCTCATTGGGGCGCAGCGCATCCCGGAGTAACAAGGCACGGGCAACCGGCTTGATCAGCGCGGCATCTTCCCCCGTCACAATCCCGAATACTGACAGACGGTCATGCCCAAATTTGATCGCTTTCTCGTCGGGCTTCCCGGTCAGCACCGTTTCGAGATGGCCGACGCCGAAGCTTTGCCCCGTCCGGTACACGGCTGAGAGGAATTTCCGAGCGACTTCGGTCGCATCAATCGCGGCCGGCGCGTTCAGACAATTGTCGCAATTGCCACAGGCGTCGGGCGGGGTTTCTCCGAAATGGCGGAGCAAGATAGCGCGCCTGCAGGTGCCGGTTTCGACGAGCACACCGAGTGCTGTAAGCCGCGCCCGCTCGCCGGGCAGCCGCGCCGCGTCCATATCCGCGAGCCAGCCACGCGCCTTGGCAAAATCATCCGCTCCCCAAAACATGTGGGCGACCGCAGGATCACCGTCGCGCCCGGCTCGCCCGGTTTCCTGATAATAGGATTCAATCGATTTCGGCAGGCCGGCGTGGGCCACGAACCGCACATCGGGCTTATCAATCCCCATCCCGAACGCCACCGTGGCGACCATCACCATATCCTCGCTCGCGACGAAATCATGCTGGTTCTTGCGGCGGACATCGGGATCCATCCCGGCGTGATAGGCGCGCACCGGACGGCCCGTTTTCTTGAGCGCCTCCGCGAGCTTCTCGGTGCCAGCCCGTGATTGAACATAGACAATGCCCGGCCCCGGCGTCGCAGCGACCAAGTCCATCACCTGGCTCGCCGTCCCTGCACGCGGCGAAATCGCATAGCGGATGTTGGGTCGATCAAAGCCCGCGACGATCATGCCGCTTACCGGTATGCCGAGCTGCGCCAGGATATCAGCGCGGGTATGGGCGTCCGCCGTTGCCGTCAGCGCCAGCCGTGGCACATCCGGAAAATCATCCATCAGCGGGCGGAGCAGACGGTAATCCGGCCGGAAATCATGACCCCATTCCGATACGCAGTGCGCTTCATCAATCGCAAACAGAGATATTTTGGCCTCACGCAGCAGCCCACGAAATTCCTGTCCAGATGCGCGTTCCGGCGCCGCATAGAGCAGGTCCAGTTCGCCGCGCCGGAACCGATCCATCGTCTCCTCACGGTTGCTGTCTGCCGATGTCAGGGTTGCCGCGCGAATGCCGATCGCTTCGGCCGCACGGAGCTGATCATGCATCAGCGCGATCAGCGGAGAGATGACAATGCATGTCCCCTCCACCGCCACGCTGGGCAATTGAAAACAGAGCGATTTGCCTGCCCCGGTGGGCATCACCGCCAGCGTCCGCTCCCCGCCGAGCACCCGCATCACCACATCTTCCTGAACGCCACGAAACGCCGGAAAGCCAAAGGTTGATTTCAATATTTCAAGCGGGGAGGGCATCGCCCCCGCCTTAGCGCGCGTTACGCCCGAGTCGAGCGATTAGCGCAGCCGCGTCCGAAATCGATCAACTCGGCAGGCGGGCAATCATCGCTGCCAGCTGTGCCTGGCTTGTCGCGCCGGTCTTGCGGAATATCCCTTTGAGCAGGAATCGGGCGGCATTGATTGTGACCGCGCGCTTGTCGGCATATTGCTGAAGCGTCGTGCCCTGGCTTATCGCGACCGCAAGTTGAGCCTCTGAAGGCGTCAAGCCATACCACTGGGCTACCCGATTGATCTCAACGACAGGGGTTTCGCCGGGCGAACTGCCGATCGTGATGATCAGCGCTGCGCCCTCTACCATGCCGCCAAGATGTCGCGCCTGCTGGGTGGCAATGCGCGCGCCAAGCACGGGATGTTCACGCCCCTCGCTATCCCGTGCCTGAAATGCCAAGCCGGCGGGCGGTGCTGCGCGAGAGAGTTCGATCAACTTGCGCTCCGCAGCGGAGTCTACAAAGGCGAGCCGCTTCTGGGCGGTTGTGATGATCCCCATCTCCACATAGCGTTCGACACGGCGATTGGCGGCGAGGATGTTGAGGCCGGGATCAAGGCTCAGCACGGCAAATGGCGCGTGATCAGTCGCCGTGAGCGCCGCGCCTGCTGCGAGTTCGAGGCTGGCGAGACGGTGCCCAATCCGGGAGGCACGCTGAATATGGGGAGCAAGGATGCGCAGGCCCCGCTTGAGTTCGCTCAGATCGCGATCCCCCGGGCCTGGCAGCATCAAGCCAAAGCGTTCGCCGCCGCGTCTATCGAGCAGCACGGCCACCATCCGATCAATGCCCCAGGGGGCAAGAAAATTCTTGGCGAAGGGCGTTTCGATAAATTCCTGACGGGACAATAATTCATCGGTGTCGACGACGCTGCCGTTCCGGTACGACATCAATCGCTGTGACCAATCGTGATTGCCGGCATAAACAGCGGTGTACATTTCCTGTACGCCCGCCGCGAGGCCGCTCGCCGCCACAAACTGCGCCTTGGGCGGGTTGTTTCCTTCCCAAATCAAGAAAGCGGCAGTCCAGTTCAGGGGGCAAAGCGCATCTGTGATCCGGGCAAGCGTGTCGTTCCAGAGCTCGGGATCAAGTGCGCAATCATAGACTCTGCCGATCAAGTCATTGAGCACTTCCCATTGTGCAAGCGCATCATAGTTACGCGAAACAACACCGCTGTCACTCGACATTTCAAACCATTTCTATTGCAACCTTAGTGTTTGATAGCGTGGAATAGGCACATTCGCAATTATCGGCTCGGCCACTACTCAATTGGGTAGCGCAACAGCCGGGCGAATCGCCTATTCCAATATTGCGACCCGAGGGCGAGCAGATTCGTCTGCTACTCTCTATCCTTAAAGGCCCGGCGGCGATTTTCGCTTCCGGGCCCTTCTTTTGCCCTCTGGCAGCCTGACCTCAGCCATAGTCGACGCGAAGCACTTCATAGTCGACCTCGCTCAAGGGGAGCCTGACCCTGCGGACATCTCCCACGCTCGCGCCGCGCAGTGCGCGTGCAATCGGCGCGCTCCAGCCGATGCGACCAAGGCTCGTGTCCTGCTCGTCATCGCCGACCAGCGTGACGATCCGTTCCCGGTCATCACCGTCGACAATGGTTACGGTGGCGCCAAACCAGATGCGGGCTTTGTCGGGCTGATCAGCAGGATTGATCTGGCGAGCGGCCTTCATTTTCCTTGAAAGCTGGCCCAATTCCCAATCAATCTCACGCAGCCGCTTCTTGCCGTAGATATAGTCGCCGTTCTCGGACCGATCCCCATTACCCGCAGCCCAGCTGACCGTCTCGACCACCTTGGGCCGCTCAATATCGAATAGCATGCGATAACGCGCGCGCAGCACGGCAAAGCCTTGCGGGGTGATGTAATTTGGATGGTCAGTCACGCGCCGGTTCACCCCGGTTTGGATTTTCCGAGATAGGAGGAAAGCGGGGTTGCGGTGCGGATATTGGCCTTTCCCGGGTTGAGCAGATCATAAACCACCGCATTCTCAAGCACCCGCTGAACATAGTTGCGAGTTTCGCTTAAGGGGATCGCTTCGATCCAGCTGAGCACATCAGAACCCGGATTGCGAGGATCTCCGTTTGCGGCAAGCCACTTGTTCACATTGCCAGGGCCCGCATTGTAAGCGCAAACTGCAAGGACGTAGGAGCCGCCGAAACGGTCCATCAGGGTTCCAAAATAAGTAGAGCCTAGTCGGACATTATATGTCGGTTCATACAGGCTGCCGAGATCATAGCCGACGCCTGCGAGCCGCGCCGTCTCTCGTGCAGTACCCGGCATCAATTGCATCAAGCCGCGGGCGCCCGCCTTACTGATGATCTGGCGGTCGAACTGGCTTTCCTGCCGGGTGATGGCGTGGATCATCGTCCAGCTTCCCAATGCCTCGCTCGGCACGGTGACTTGCGGGAACGCGGTCCGAAGATAATCACCCAAGCCTGATGTACGGGCATTGCGACCGATCATAACAGCGAGGTCCGGCCGGTTGATTTTGGCGGCAAGGTCTGTGGCCATCACCGAGTTGGCGTCGTCAGTTGCTTTGGCGGCAATTGCGCGGACAAATTTGGTCTGATCGAGCCACTGACCCTGGCTGCCAAGGTAACGCACGGCCTTGACGAGCGGACTGCCCTCAAACGCGTCGCGCTGAGAACCGGAAATCTCGACAGTGCGGCGGATCGTAGGTGGCGCAATCGGCAGGCCGAGCCGTTCAAGGGCGAGCTGACCATGGAACTGATCAAAATATTGCCCAGCATTTTGATAGTAACTTAGGGCGAGCTCCTTCTGGCCAGCAGCCTCTGCAGCGCGCCCTGCCCAGTAAAAGCCTTTGGCACGGGTCTGCGCAGACTTCGCAGCCCCCGCATAGAGGTTGAACAGACTGATCGCTTCAGCTGGTTTGCCGAGCTTGGTCAGTGCCGCCTGACCGCCGAGCCACGTGATGTCAGTGTAGGTGTTACGCTCCGAAAACGGCCGATCGCTGACAATAGTGCCGGGCGCGTAAGTGTCACCAATCTGCCGCGCGATGTTGAATGCCGTCGCATATTGGCGATCATTGTTCGCGCCTTTGGCGTTGACGGAAAGTGTGTCGAGCCATTTGTCTGGATCAATCGGCGGAGCGATCAACTGGCGCGG
>JBJOLA010000040.1:0-3074 GCA_046045815.1 Pseudomonadota bacterium | reverse complement strand
CACAGAAGCAAGCCTCACGCGGATTCGTCAGTGTCAGTCAAAATCCAATTGGGGTGATCACTACGAACCTCGCGGGTGAACGTCCACGCGTCATGCGTTGGCACAGCGTCGGTGAGCGATCCGGCAACCACCTTACCGTCTGTATCCCGCGTGACCGCAGCGATATCAGCATCAAATTGTACAGTGATTTCGGCGTGACCATTCGCATATTTCGCGTCGGAGATAACAGCCCGCTCAATCGCGACCATCCGGTTATCGAGAACATGGCCCTGCGTGGTGCGGTGTTCGATGGCTTCAGCAAAAGCGGAGCGCACTTCTTCGGCAACATAAGGCGCATAGTCTTCGTCCTTGCCCGCCCAGAACGCCTCGAGGATCATTTTGTAAGCTGATTTCGCACCGCCTATAAAGTCCGCCGTGTTGAAGCTGCGGTCTGCCGCGCCAATCGCGCGCAGCCCGGCTTCGACATCCTGGCTATATGGCTGTTCCGGTGCGGCAGCGGGCAAATCCCGCGTTTCCTCAAGCGCAACAGGCACCAACGGGCGCACAACATCTTCCGCCGGGCGGACGAGGGGCTGTTCATGCCCGGTGCGCTTGCCGAGCACGGCATAGAGCCTCATCCCGAGAAATGCGGCAACCATTGCGAAGATGACGATAGAAACCACAATACCTCCGGTACGTTGTAAGCTGTATCACATAGGCATGTTTGCGGCGAGTTTCAATTGATCTTACGACCTTGCTCTCGGCTCTCACCGCTGCTAGGCGCGCGGGCCACACGAACCAGCTTATACCCTAAAGGATTGACACATGGCTGACGAACCCAGCGAACCCCTTCCCAACGGCGAAGATACAGCGCCAGCCGTGGGTTTGATCTCACAATATGTGAAAGATCTCTCTTTTGAGAACCCCAACTCGCCTGCCGTATTCCAGTGGCAGGGTCAGCCCCAAATCGACGTGCAGTTTAACATTGGTGCAAGCCAGGTTGGCGATGATGCGCATGAAGTGATTCTGAAGATCGACGTCAAAGCGGTGTCAGCAGATCAAACCGCGTTTCAGGTTGAGCTGGCCTATGCGGGCCTGTTCGGCATGCGCAATGTACCTGAAGATCAGGTACAGCCATTCCTCCTTGCTGAGGGACCCCGGTTGCTCTTCCCCTTCGCCCGCCGGGTGTTAGCCGATACCGTGCGCGACGGCGGATTCCCGCCGCTTCTGCTCGAACCGATAGATTTTGGTGCGCTCTATATGCAGCAAGCAGAAGCGCAGAACGAAGGCATTGGCGCGCTTGAAGCGCAGGGCTCGGCCTAGTTCTCGATGAAACCGCGCTCGTGAACCTGCTCAAGGCAACCGGCACGATCGGGGGTCTCACCCTCATCAGCCGGGTGCTGGGCATGGTCCGCGATATGTTGATGGCGCGTTATGTTGGCGCGGGTCTGGCATCTGACGCTTTCCTGATCGCGTGGCGGCTGCCCAATCTGTTTCGCGCGCTTTTTGCCGAAGGTGCATTCGCTGCAGTCTTTGTGCCCTTGTTCAACCGCGAAATGGCGGAGGCGGACGCGGCGGAACCCGGTTCAGGGCTAAAGGCCGCTGTAGACTTTGCCGGGCAAATCCTTTCGGTCTTGTTCCCTTTCCTGCTGCTGTTCACGCTGATCATGATGATCGCAACTGGCCCGATTGTGTGGGCGATGACGGGCGGCTTCCCAGACGGCGGCCCCGTTAAGTTTGCGCTCGCCAGCCATTTGACGCAGATCACCTTCCCCTATCTCGGCCTGATCTCGCTAGTCTCATTGATGGGCGGCATCCTCAATTCGCTTAACCGCTTCTGGGTGAACGCCGCCGCGCCAGTACTGCTCAACATCTGCATGATCGTCGCGATCCTGTTCTTTCGCGGCGGAAGCCAGATCGCGACCGCCGAAACCCAGGCAATCGCAGTCACCGTTTCGGGCGTCATGCAATTGCTGTGGCTGATCTGGTCGTGTCGCCGCGCGGGCGTGAGGCTCAAACTCTCGGCGCCAAAACTCACCCCAAGTGTGAAGAAGATGCTCCTCCTGATCGGCCCTGCCGCAATTGGCCAAGGCGCGATCCAGTTCAACCTGCTGATATCCACCTCGCTCGCCGCACGCTTCCTGAAACAGGGCGCGGTGAGCTATCTCTATTATGCGGATCGGCTCAACCAGTTGCCGCTCGGTCTGCTCGGCATCGGCATCGGCACCGCGATCCTGCCTACCCTCTCACGCCAGATAAGCGGCGGGGACGCAAAAGCTGCCAGCCACACCCAGAACCGCGCGCTTGAGCTGTCCTTCTTCCTAGCCCTTCCCGCCGCCATCGCCCTTGTCGTCTCCGCGACGCCGCTGATCCGGGGCGTCTTTCAGCACGGGGCCTTTACGGCGCAAGACACGATTGGAGCCGCTAGCGCGCTTGCCGCCTTCTCAATTGGCGTCCCCGCTTATGTGCTCATCAAGATATTAACGCCCGGCTTCTACGCGCGACAAGATACCAAGACGCCGGTCAGGATTGCCTTCTGGTCAATGCTGATCAACCTGATCGGCAATCTGACGACGATCTGGACGCTCGGCTTCGTTGGCGTTGCGCTCTCGACAGCGGTGGCGGCTTGGGCGAATGTCATCATGCTCTACTGGACGCTGCATAAACGTGATCAGCTGCAGTTGGATGCACGACTAAAGGCCAAGATCGCGCGGATCATCGCGGCCGGCGCAGCGATGGGCGCAGCGCTCTGGTTCCTCAACCCGATTGCGGACGCCTATATGAGCGGCGGATTGATCGAGCGGGTGATCGCGTTGGCATTGCTCTGCGGCATCGGCGCTGCGGTTTACGCAGTCGCCACGTTCGTGTTCCGGGCATACAGCCTAAGCGAGCTAAAATCCCAATTCACCCGCAAGAAAGCAGTCTAAAGCCATGCGTGTCGTTTCCGGAATCCAGCCCACGGGCAATCTCCATCTGGGCAACTACCTCGGCGCAATCCGCAACTGGGTGCGGATGCAGGATGAAGTTGCGGGCGCGCAGGGCGGCGAATGTCTTTACTTCCTCGCTGACCTCCACGCGATCACGGTCTATAATGA
>JBJOLA010000034.1:0-4557 GCA_046045815.1 Pseudomonadota bacterium | reverse complement strand
TAGAGATAGTTGGAGCGGATGATCGTGGTGTTGCGTCCGGTATTGCCGCCGCCGATCCAACCTTTTTCCAGCACAGCAACATTGGTGATCCCGTATTTTTTCGCCAGATAATAAGCCGCACCAAGGCCGTGGCCGCCGCCGCCAATAATGATCGCATCATAGGCGGGTTTGGGCGCGGCATCGGGCCATTGCTCAGGCCAATCCTGATGCCCGCCAAGTGCTTTGGCGAACAGGCTGAGCGCGCTGAATCGAGTCATGTGCTAACCTCGACCAGCGGCGCGTAGATGATCACCATTGTGCAGCCGTTTTTGCTCCCCGCCCTGTGTATCGTGCCGGGCATGCGCAACACGAAATCGCCGGGGACATATTGCGTGTCATCATCGAAGAAATCGCCTTCGATGACGTAGATTTGTTCGATCTCGACGTGCGCGTGCAAGCTGCCCAATGGTCCGGGCGCAACCTTCATCAGCATGGTGCGGTAGCCACGCGGATCATCGACAAGCGTTCGGATCAACTCGCCGGGGCGGTCGCCGGGTTGCCAGTCCGACGCCGCGAGCTTGATGGATCCACTGTCAGGAAGCGATGTCACTTTCTATCTTGCTCCAAAGCGGCACCGGACGCTGCGACATAGAAATTCTTGAAATCCTCAACGAGCTTTTCTTCGAGCGCATAGGGCCCTTGGGTATAGCCGTCATTGCTAATCCCTTGATGGTTGATCATCGAAAAATGCCCATCCTGCGTGTTGGTTGTGCGCCACAAGGCCGCAAGATGATCCGGATCATAGTCGACACCCTCGACAGCGTCCGCGTGAACCAGCCAGGTCGTCCGCAGCAACGTCTTGTTGGCGGCAAGCGGGGTGAGCGAAAAGCTCACCACATGATCGCAGCAGAAATGGTGCCAGCTATTGGGCTGGGTCCAGATCGATAGGCTGGAGGTTTCGGGTTCCTTGAAAGGCCCGATCAATTTCTTGCACGCAAGCTTGCCGTCAATCGACTGCGTCACCGCGCCGTTCGCTAAAGCCAGCCGTGCTATGCGGTGCCACCAACCGTCGGGGAATTCGATCAGATCGCGGTCAATGCCAAGGACCTTCCACTCGGCGCGCTTGGCCGCAGCGGCACCATCGTCCGGCGCGTCTTTGCCAAAACCCGTCGTACCCAGAACGCTGATCAGTTCAGGATGCCCGACGTCGCAGTGATAGCATTCGCGATTATTCTCCATCACCAGTTTCCAGTTGGCGTCCTCGATATAATCATCCTGCACGGCGACCTTGAGGTTTTCGAGGTCATAGACCGCGATCTGCTCGGATATGTCCGCCTTCACCCGGCCAATCGGCGGCGGATTGTTGCTCATGCAGATGAAGATTAGCCCGCCGACATTTTCGAGAGCGACTGGATTGAGCCCGTGATTGCCCTTGTCAAAATCCTCCGCCATATTGCGCGCGGCGAGGAGTTTGCCATCAAGCCCGTAGGTCCATTGGTGATAGGGGCACGTCAGCCTGGCTGCGCTACCCTTCTGATCAAGGCAGACTTTGGAACCGCGGTGGCGACAGCTGTTCCAAAACGCCCGCACTTCATTGTCACGCCCGCGCACAATGATGATCGAATTGTTCGCCAGCTCGAAGACAAAATAGTCCCCGGGGTTCTTCACATGCGCGACTGTACAGGCATAGAGCCAGACCGATTTGAGCATGACTTGCGTGTCGAAGTGGAACGCTTCTTCGCTGACATAAAGCTCACGCGGCAGGGTGTGGCCCTTGCGGTCTTGCCCGAGCAGCTGCGCGATGGGTTCGAAGCGCGACATGGTCTTAGCTCCTAAGTGCCGTGTTGTTCGGATCATAGGGCGAATCCGTGATGATGGTTGCCGTATAGCGCTCGCCCAAAATGGCGATTTCGAATTCAGCGCCCGGCGCTGCCAAATCAGGCCGGATCATCGCGAGTGCGAGGGATTTGCCGACCCGCCAGCCATAGCCGCCCGATGTAGCGCGGCCGACAATCTCGTCGCCAAGATAAATCGCTTCGGACCCACGCGCATCAGCATCGGTGACACCGTGGACTTCAAGCGTAACAAGCGTGTTGGCTTCACCCTTTTCGCGCCACGCGAGCAATGCATTGCGGCCATGAAACGTTTGCTTCTTCAGGCTGACAAACCGGTCCAGCCCACTTTCAAAAGCCGAATATTCCACCGACAATTCACGCGGGATCAACTTGTAACTCTTCTCCAACGCCATTGATGTCATCGCGCGGATGCCGAATGGCTTGATGTCAAATTCGGCGCCTGCCTCCATCAACCGGTCGAAGATGTAGTTCTGCATCTCAATCGGGTGATGGATTTCCCAGCCCAGCTCGCCAATGAAATTGACACGCAGCGCATCGACTTGCGCAAGGCCAATGCTGATCTTCTGGCCCGTCAACCACGGAAAGGCCTCGGTTGATAGATCGGTATCCGTGAGCTTCTTCAACACATCGCGCGAACGCGGGCCAGCAAGGACCAGCACGCCCATCGCCGTCGTCAGCCGTTCAAAACTGATCGAGCCATCCTTGGGTATCGCTTTTTTAAGATAGTCATGATCATGCCGTTCATAGGCCCCGGCTGAGACCAGATAGTAACGCTGCGGCGCGACTTTATAGACGGTGAATTCGCTGCGCACCCCGCCTTTGCTGGTCAGCAGATAGGACAGTGTCACCCGCCCGACCTTTTTCGGAACGGCATTGGTCAACAGTTGATCAAGCCAAGCCTCCGCCCCCGGCCCGGAAATCTCGCATTTGGCAAAGGCGCTCATATCCTGAAGGCCGACATGTTTGGTCACGTGCAGGCATTCATTGCCAACATGGTCGAAATAGTTGGATCGGCGGAATGACCATTTCTCGCGGATCGCCGCGCCGGGCACAACCGGGTGATTGTCGTTCAAAATCACATCAGGCTTTTCGAGATCGGCTTCGGTTAGCGCATAGCCCTTGGGCGCAAACCAATTAGGACGTTCCCATCCGAACACACTGCCAAAGACTGCGCCTAAATTCTTCATCCGATCATAGCAAGGTGTGCGCCGCAAGGCCCGGCCTGCTTCACGCTCCTCATCGGGATAGTGAACGGTGAAGACCTTGGCATAAGCTTCTTCATTCTTCCGGGTCAGGAAGCCGCGCCCAGCATATTCGCCAAAGCGGCGCGGGTCGACACCCATCATGTCGATGGTCGGTTCACCATCCACAATCCAATGGGCCAATTGCCAACCCGCGCCCCCTGCGGCGGTAACCCCAAAACTATGGCCTTCATTGAGCCAGAAGTTTTTGAGGCCCCACGCCGGACCGACGATGGGCGACCCGTCGGGTGTATAAGCGATAGCGCCGTTATAGACTTTCTTGATGCCAACCTCGCCAAATGCAGGCACGCGTTTCATGGCGGCAAGGATATAGGGTTCAAGCCGTTCGAGCGCATCGGGGAACAGTTCATATTCGCTGTTCGCCGCCGGGCCATCAACATAGCAAGCCGGTGCGCCGACTTCATAGGGGCCAAGGAGCAAGCCACCGGCTTCCTCGCGCATATAGTAACTCGCATCGGATTCGCGCAGCACGCCCATTTCGGGAAGGCCTTGGCGTTTGCGCTCCATGATCGCGGGATGCTGTTCAGTCACGATGTACTGATGCTCAACCGGGATGACCGGAACGTCGAGCCCGACCATCGCCCCTGTTTGCCGCGCGAAATTGCCCGAACAGGAAATCACATGTTCACAGGTGATATCCCCCTGATCGGTCGAGACAAGCCATTCGCCGTTCGGTTGTTGCGTGATCGCGGTGACAGCCGTGTTGCGATAGATTGTCGCGCCCCGCTGACGAGCCCCCTTGGCTAAAGCCTGGGTCAGATCGGCGGGCTGGATGTAGCCATCGTCAGGATGCTGGATCGCGCCAATCACCCCGTCCATATCGGCAAGCGGCCAGATGGCCTTGACCTGATCGGGCGTGAGGAAATTGACATCCACCCCAATCGTCCGCGCGACGCCCGCATAATAATGATACTCATCCATCCGGTCCTTAGTCATCGCCAACCGGATGTTGGTGACTTGCGAAAATCCCGCGTGCAGACCGGTTTCCGCTTCAAGGCTGGGGTAAAGCCCGACCGAATATTGGTGAAGTTTGCCCACGGAGTAACTGAGGTTGAACAGCGGCAGCAGCCCCGCCGCATGCCAGGTGGACCCCGACGTCAGCTCCTTGCGTTCAAGCAAGATGACGTCACTCCAGCCCATCTTGGCGAGGTGGTATAACGTGCTGACGCCGACCACGCCCCCACCGATAACCACTGCCCGCGCATTTATTTTCAACTCTGCCTCCTGAAACTCGGTTGTCAGCCAATGCGCGCGTGAGTGACGATACGCGACATAAGTATTTCTTATGCTGTAAGCCTTGTGCAATGACAATCTTGCGTGTCTGTCGAAAAAATTGAGGTCGCAGGAGATGACCGAAGCAGCATTTGAACTGCCTTGTTCTTATTTTTTTGTTCCACAATCAGCTTGCATTGACCCTCACGCAACGCTTCGGTGAACTCCAATCCGGAAGCGATGACGTC
>JBJOLA010000017.1:0-5345 GCA_046045815.1 Pseudomonadota bacterium | reverse complement strand
GGTCTTACCCTGCCAAACAGCCACCACTTTTCCCGAAATGCCTTATCTGCATTTTTATCTCGTTCCGGTTTCACTTGTGAGTGCAAGAGCTGGTAAGCAGCTTTATATGTGTGCCGCGCGGCTTTTTCATCCAGCCCCGAGAAGTCGATGACAAATTCATCGCTAGATCGTTGCATTAAATCGCTTCCACCAAGAAATGGACGAATGACCTTTGCAGATTCCGGTCCGTCAAGTTCGATCAGCCTTGTCGCATCCGACCGAGTGATCCTGAACCCTTTGCCAGCCAACATCATGCCGTTGCAAGAGAGGCCGTCGTTTGCGATCAGCGCCTTTGCGCTGGTCACATCCGCTCCACCGCTTAAGTCAGCATGGATCGTCGCCCGCGTTTCGGCCACCTCAATCTCTGGCTTGTCGCTGTCCAATCCGCTTTCGCCGGTGACTTCGATCAGCACCCCCTGATGCGCGCCGCGCGCGGCCACCGTCATCGCAATACGGACGGCGGCGGCATCCTTGGTGGCCTTGGTCCAGGGGTGATCGGGGATGGCGAGGATGAGGGAGAGGAAATCCTCCCCCGCCGGGGGAGGGGAACCGCGAAGCGGTGGAGGGGGCCCAAGCGCATTCCCGCGCATGAGCGCGGAGCCGCTTTCGCGGCTTTCCTCGTCAGGGCCCTCTCCGTCGGCTGCGCCGCCACCTCCCCCGGTGGGGGAGGATTTTTCCAGATACCCCGCAATCACGCGCCTCGAAAATTCCTGCGTGATAGAGTTGGTCGTCACAAAGCCGAACCGCTGTAGCGCGCTCCCCTCCGCCACCAGGATATGCGCTGCGCGGTCCCACCATTGCATCACGAAATCGGCGGATTTGGGCACCCGCGGATTGGCCTTCCACAGCGCCTCGCAATAGTCATCGCCCAGCGCTCCACGCATGATCGCCCCTTTGCCAATGAACGGCGGATTGCCAATGATGAAATCCGCCTCTGGCCAATCGGGCTGCATCGGAAGCGCGCTATCCACCTCCCCCGTCTCGGTGCGGCACAACACGGCGTCATAGCCCCCGTGCTTGCCCTGATTGATGTTGATCAGCGTCGGCAACACCGGATCGCCAATTGCTTGGGGATGATTTGCCAGCCGGTGCCGCAACCAGCCAATCCACAGCACCAATTCTGCGATCACCGCCGCGCGCGGATTGAGCTCTAAGCCCAGAAACTGGTTGGGGTGGATAGCGGGGGCAAGGGCTTCGCCTAGCTCAGTCGCGAACTGGATGGCCTCGCCTTCCAGCTGCAACAGCAATTCCATCGCGACATAAAGGAAGTTGCCAGTGCCGCATGCCGGATCCAGAATACGCAAATTGCAAAGCCGCGAATGGAATGCACGGATCATCGCCACGGCTTCATCGCGCTTATCTTCGGCCACACATTGCCGAGCCGCATCGCGCACCGCATGCCATTCCGGGGTGAGAACATCGCCGATGGTCGCATTCACGATGCGTTGGACGTAGGGGCGCGGTGTGTAATGCGCGCCAAGCTTGGCACGTTCACTGGTGGTGAGCACTTGTTCCAACAATGTGCCGAAGATGGCGGGTTCCACCGATCGCCAGTCTTTGCGCGCGGCCTCATATAATTCGCCTTTGAATTCCACTGGCAAATCATACACGCGCGCCGAACTGAACAAATTGCCATTGAAGTGGCGGATGGTTGCATCGCCAGAGCTCCAGAAACGATTGAGCTGATCAGACTGATTCATTTTTGCCCAAAGATCGTGCAAACCATTTTGCCACCACCGTTCTGACTTGGATCGGGATTCATCCAGAAAAGCGGTGAAACTCCTTTCAGGAAGTAACCCCACATCCTCGGCAAACATGCAGAACAACAGCCGCATAAGGAACAGCGACGTCGCCTCAATCCCCATTGCAAGTTCAGTATCCACTTTGCCGGGGTTGAGCTGACGCTCTGATTTCTCAAGCGCTTCGGCGACACGTGACAGGCGCGCGGCAACGTCGCGTGTGACCGCAGCCGCTTTCAGCCTTGGATCGACGCTGGGAATGTCCGTCCAGATTCCACGCAGCAGTTCGCGGATTTTTTCATCACGCAAATCGTCAAAGGCGATGCGGTAATTTTGCTGATCTGGAAAGAATCCATAGCCCCGCCCGTCGCCTGTCCAATCGAAATATAGTTCGAAGGCGCGGCCAATATCGGCAACAATCAGGAACGGCGGCGGTTTGTGCCCATCGCGCAAGCCAAGTGAATAGCGCTCCGCTTGAATGCGGGCATCAGCCATCAGCCGATCATAACGCGGCGCTGGTTTACCCTTGACGTTGTTATAGCCCGTAACATTGCCAAACAGATCATATGTCGGCTCAAGCGGATCTGCGGCAGGTTCAGCGGGCAACGCCTCCCCTTCCTTCAACTGGCTCTGCTTGGCCTCAAGAATGAAATGATCGCGCTTATAAAGATCGATCCGCTTTGTGCCTTTGTTGCCAAACACGACTTCCGATTTGACAGGCGCTTCAAATTGATAGGCATCAAGCACCCCCTGCACGGGCATATTTGGCGTGGGGACGCCCAGCAAATGGGCCAGTTCAGTAAGAAACATCTGATAAACAGCACGCTCAGTGCCGCCCTTCCCGCCGGCATATTTCTCGATAAACGCTTCAACATCCATGCACGGTTGCTAGAGGGTTACTGCGGGTGTTGTCTAGTGTTCGTGCGCTCAGACCCGCGCCCGATCAACCCCGCAAAGAAAGTGCTGTCCTACAGTCGCCCGCCGGTGGTAAACTGCCCGCTCCGCCCCATTCCAAGGACTTCAAATCTATGTCCCCCGCCCTTGCCCTCCCATTTCCTACACGAATCACATCCGGATGTGATCGCTGTGATTTGGGAAAGCCCGGAAAGCTGAAAGATGGACAGTGTGAACTTCGCAACTTCACACACGCAACATCACAGTGCGATATGATAGCAGTGTAGGAAAATCACAGTGGCGTGGGATGGTCAGGCGGTCAGGCGCGCAATCGCATCCGCCGCGACGGGGTTCAGGCCACTGCGATCATGGCCCCGGATGAGCGACTTCATCCTCGGGTCCCAATAAAGCGCGATATGGTGCGCCGTGGCCGCAGGAGGATCGGGTTCATGCATGAAATTATCTGCAATCTGGTTGGCCATATAGACCAGGCGCTCGACCGATGTCATTCCGCCGGAACCGCCTCGATGCCCACCGCTTCAATCCGGCGCGATCTTTCGGACAGCGCTTCATAATCTTCCTGCCAATCCGTCGGCCCGTTGCTCGGCGCGATCTGGACGGCGGTAACCTTATATTCCGGACAGTTGGTGGCCCAATCGGAGAAGTCCGTCGTCACGACATTGGCCTGTGTGGTCGGGTGGTGGAAGGTGGTGTAAACAACGCCGGGCGCGACGCGATCTGTGACGGTTGCACGCAACGTGGTTTCGCCCGACCGCGAAGCAAGCTTCACCCAATCGCCGGTTTTTACGCCGCGATCTTCGGCATCTTGCGGGTGGATTTCGAGCAAATCTTCGGGGTGCCACGCAACATTTTCGGTCCGCCGAGTCTGCGCGCCAACATTGTAGTGGCTGAGGATCCGCCCGGTGGTGAGGAGCAGCGGGAAGCGCGGTCCGGTCTTTTCGTCAGTGGGCACGTAATCAGTGACAACAAACTTTCCCTTACCGCGCACGAAGCCATCAATGTGCATGATCGGCGATCCGTCGGGCACAGCATCCGTCACCGGCCATTGCAGCGAGCCTGCCTCATCCAGTCGCGCAAAGGAGACCCCCGCAAACGTCGGCGTAAGCCGGGCAATCTCATCCATGATTTCGGACGGATGGGTATAGTTCCAGTCCAGCCCCATCGCGTGCGCCAAGCCCTGCGTCACTTCCCAATCTTCTAGACCGTTGAGCGGCGTCATCACTTTGCGCACCGGCTGGATGCGTCGCTCGGCATTGGTGAAGGTGCCGTTCTTTTCGAGGAAGGTCGAACCCGGCAGGAAGATGTGCGCGTAATTCGCCGTCTCGTTGAGGAAAAGGTCGTGGACGATCACACATTCCATCGCCGCAAGCCCCGCCGAAACATGCTTAGTGTTCGGATCGGACTGGAGGATATCCTCACCCTGCACGTAGAGCGCCTTGAACACACCGTCGACGGCGGCATCAAGCATGTTGGGGATGCGCAGGCCGGGTTCGGGATCGAGGTTCACGCCCCAATCATCCTCAAACAATTTGCGCGCGTCACCATCCGAAATGTGACGATAGCCCGAAAGTTCATGCGGGAAGCTGCCCATATCGCACGCGCCCTGCACGTTATTCTGCCCACGCAAAGGGTTTACGCCCACACCGCGCCGCCCGATATTGCCGGTTGCCATTGCAAGGTTGGCGATCGCCATCACCGTGGAGGAACCTTGGCTATGTTCGGTAACGCCGAGGCCGTAGTAGATCGCGCCATTCTTTTCAGTCGCAAACAGCCGCGCGGCAGCACGCAGTTCCTCGGCGGGAACGGTCGTCACGGCTTCGAGAAATTCCGGGCTGTTGCGCGGGAGCGAGACGAACTCCGCCCAATCCTGATATTCATCCCAATCGCAACGCTCCTTAACGAACGCCTCATCAGCCAAGCCTTCGGTAACAATAACATGCGCCATTGCCGTCAGCACGGCGACATTGGTTCCGGGGCGGAGGGGCAGATGATGTTCCGCCTCGATATGCGGCGTGCGAACAATGTCGATCCGGCGCGGATCAATGACGATCAGCTTCGCGCCTTGGCGGAGCCGCCGCTTCATCCGCGATGCGAAAACGGGGTGGCCGTCAGTGGGGTTCGCCCCGATCAGCAGGATGACGTCGCTATCCATCACGCTGTCAAAATCCTGCGTGCCTGCGCTGGTGCCGAATGTCGTCTTGAGGCCGTAACCTGTCGGCGAATGGCAAACACGGGCGCACGTATCGACATTGTTGTTGCCAAACCCTGCGCGGACGAGTTTCTGGACGAGATAAACTTCCTCGTTGGTGCAACGACTTGAGGTAATCCCGCCGAGCGCATTTTTGCCGTACTGGGCCGCGATGCGCTTAAGTTCGGACGCGGTATAGTCGAAAGCTTCATCCCAGCTGACTTCGCGCCAAGGATCGCTGATCGATTTGCGTATCATCGGATTGAGGATGCGTTCCTGATGGGTGGCATAGCCCCAGGCGAAACGACCTTTGACGCAGCTATGCCCGCGATTGGCCTTGCCCGCTTTTTCCGGCACCATCCGCACAACCTGCTCCCCGCGCACTTCCGCTCGGAATGTGCAGCCAACGCCGCAATAAGCACAGGTGGTGACGACAGAGCGGTCCGGCGTGCCAACTTCGACGA
>JBJOLA010000015.1:0-4453 GCA_046045815.1 Pseudomonadota bacterium | reverse complement strand
GGGGTTTCGCCAAACGAACTCACCCCGATTGAAAACAAGGACAAATTTGTCGGCACACCATTCCACAAATATGTGCCCGCGCGGCTTGAGTTGGTTTGATGGTTTTGTGCTGCGTATACAGCCTGCCAGAACTGACAGGAGAGAGCCGTGATGTAGCCGGTCAATCCGTTCGAAGGTATGGACATCCGGACCTCGCTCGACGCGCAGGCTGCTATCCGCGGCGAGCATCCGTTCCCGATTTGGGAGCCGCTAGCTGGCGGGTCACAACAATGGAGCTATTGGGCTTTTGTTGATCGCGTGCAGCGTTTCGCAGCCGGTCTCTGTCAGCGCGGGGGGATCGCCGGAGATCGCATAATCGTCCACCTCGACAACTGCACCGAAGGCTTAATCGCATCGCTCGGCTGTGCCGATAGCGGTGCTGTTCCCGTCACGATAAATGCCAAAGCGACGCGGGATGACCGTGCGAATTTCGCCCAACATAGCGGCGCGGTTGCGGCGATCCCGCAGCCACCGCAGCGACCTTCCGCCCTGATGGGCGATTCATCACCGGCGACAGGGTCAAGCTGGGCACTGACGGCTGCTTGTATTTCGCTGACCGGATCAAGGATATGCTCAAGGTCGGCGGCGAGAATGTAGCAGCATCCGAGATCGAGGCCGTGATTTTCGCCGTGGAAAGAGTCGCGGAAGTCGCGGTTGTCAGCATGCCGCACCCTATGCTTGACGAGGTGCCTGCTGCCTTTGTCGTGGTGACAGACGCGGCTCCGGAAGGCCTTTTGGAGCGGATCACCGACGCTTGCGCTGCGAGGCCCGCAGACTTCACGATTCCAAAACTGATCAGGATTGTCGATACCCTGCCCCGCGCCACCCTGGAGAAGGTTTCGAAGGCAGAGTTACGGGCACAATTGATTGCCGAATTGGAGAGCGAAGCGGATCCGCATTCTCTTGCTTCGAAAACAAGGAGGGCTGTAAGGATTGATATGCCAGCACGATGTGACGAGGCAAAGCTTAAAATTGACGCTGTCATCGACCATTAGCAAGGCGCTGGAGACCCGGACGCGATCCCCAAAAATGCTCAGACATCAAGATGGACCGTTGCGCTTAACAGAAACGGACGCGCTTTCCTCCATTGATCAAAAATAGCGGGAAAGCCGTGACTTCACGTTCCCGACTTTCTAGGCAAGCCGCAAAAACTTCTACAAAGTTCCTACACAGGTCAAAAATAGTCTATTTTTCTCAATTATATCAGTGACTTATGCGTCATTGATTTATTGGTCGGGACGACAGGATTCGAACCTGCGACCCCCACACCCCCAGTGTGATGCGCTACCAGGCTGCGCTACGTCCCGACCGGACCGCGTTCTCCAGCTGATGTGGCGACGCGGAGCCGGGGCTTTACGCGCGTCCGGTTGCAAGGGCAAGCGCTGACGTGCAGAGATGGGGCAATGGCACTCACCCGTCTCTCCCTTATCAACATGCGCTGTTACGGCGATGCGCTGATCGCTCCCGGGCCGGGATTTGTGGTGCTTACCGGCGAAAATGGGGCAGGGAAAACCAACATACTCGAAGCGGTCTCGCTGCTGGTGCCGGGGCGCGGCATGCGCGGTGCGGCGCTCAGCGAAGTCGCGCGAGCAGACGGCCCCGGCGGATTCGGCGTTTCGGGGCGACTCGGCGATGTCGAGCTTGGAACGGGCACCTTGGCCACCGCGCCCGAACGGCGGCTGGTGCGGATCAACGGCGCGACGGCCTCGGCAACCGCGCTTTCGGAATGGCTCGCTATGATCTGGCTGACGCCAGCGATGGACCGATTATTCACCGAAGGGGCAGGCGAGCGGCGGCGGTTTCTTGATCGGCTGGTACTTGCGCTCGAGCCGTCCCATGCCCGCCACGCGGCCCGTTACGAAGCGGCAATGCGTCAGCGCAACCGCCTGCTCGGTGCGGAAGAGCGACCCGATCCAGACTGGCTCTCGGCCCTCGAAGCGCAAATGGCGGAGCATGGGGGCGCGATTGCGGACGCCCGCGCCCGGATGATAGCCGCGCTGGAACCGATCATCGCGGCCGCACCGGAAGGGCCGTTCGCCCGGGCGGGACTCGCGCTTGAGGGCTGGCAAGATCAGGGCCAACTCGCCGCCCAACTCGCGCAGGGTCGGTTGCGAGACGCGGGGGCAGGACGGACGCTGGCGGGGCCGCATCGCAGCGATCTCGCGGTAAGCCACATCGCCAAGGCCCAGCCTGCGGCGCGCTGTTCCACAGGCGAGCAGAAGGCGCTGCTGCTAGGGATCATTCTCGCCCATGCAGAGCTGGTGGCGGCCAAACGGGGGCAGCGTCCGATCCTGTTGCTTGATGAGGTGGCCGCGCATCTGGACCCGATCCGCCGGGGTGCGCTGTACGAGCGACTGGCGGCGGGGGGCGGACAGGTGTGGATGACGGGCACTGAGCCTGGACTGTTTTCAGAGAGCGCAAGTGGCGCGAGCTGGTTCCACGTTGAGCGCGGCCGCATCTCGACTGTGTAACCAATCACACTTCGTCCGCGAATGATGCTATAGACGGCGCCGAAGGAGTCTCATGATGAACCTGACAAGACGGAATTGGATCTTTGGGAGCGCTGCGCTGACAGTGATGGTCACGGCGTGCAACCGCGCCGATGCAAAGGGAAAATTCGAATTTGAGCTAACCGATGCCGAATGGAAAAAGCGGCTCTCGCCTGCGGCATACCAAACGCTCCGGCATGAAGACACGGAGCGACCCGGATCGAGCCCGCTGGTGGGCGAGCACCGCAAGGGGATATTCTCCTGCGCGGGTTGCGCCCTTCCCGTCTTCTCCTCGGCGACCAAATTTGAAAGCGGCACGGGTTGGCCAAGTTTTTGGCAACCGCTGCCGAACGCCGTCGCGACCAAGAGCGATTTCCTGATTGGGGACACCCGCACCGAGGTGCATTGCCGCCGCTGTGGCGGACACCTTGGCCATGTCTTTGATGATGGCCCCAAGCCAACCGGGAAACGTTACTGCATGAACGGCGTCGCGCTGACGTTTAAGCCGGCTTGAGGATAATGATGATGAAACATATGCTGTTGCTGTCAGGCCTCGCAGTCGCCGCCGCTTGTACTTCCGTTCCCGGTGCCGCTGAAAAGGCCGTCGCCCTGCCCGCGCCCAAGATAGATCAATTGCCTGAGAACCGCGCCGATGTCGCAGTGTTCGCAGGAGGCTGCTTCTGGGGAATGGAAGGGGTTTTTGAACATGTGAAGGGCGTGCAGAATGTCACCTCGGGCTATGCGGGCGGCGCCGCGAATACCGCAACATATGATCAAGTATCAGATGAAACGACCGGCCATGCCGAGGCAGTACGGATCAGCTACAATCCGTCCAAAATTACCTATGGCACCTTGCTCCGCGTCTATTTTTCAGCGGCGCACAACCCAACCGAGCTCAACCGCCAAGGGCCAGACAGCGGCACATCTTACCGCTCGGCGGTTTTTGTCCAGACCCCTGAGCAAGCAAAAATCGCCCGCGCCTACATCGCTCAGCTGAGCGCGGCCAAGGCGTTTCCGAGTCCGATTGTTACCAAGATTGAGAATGGAAGATTTTATCCGGCGGAAGCCTATCATCAGGATTTCCTCGCCCGCAATCCCACCCACCCTTATATCATGCACTGGGACTTGCCCAAGCTTGCGGCATACCGCGCAGCTTTTCCTCAATTATACCGGTAAGGGTAACAGCGAGAAGCGCAGCAACTTTCCGCCCGCAGGCACCAGCGCCTCGGCCTGCCCCACTGCGGCACTGATCTCTGGGTGGTCCGCCGCCAGCCCGCCTGTCAGTGCACCAAAAGCCGGGAGGATCAGCTTGGACTGAGACCTCACGAAGCACGGGCGAGATACGGCTTGCCCCCTTGCCGAGGCCCGGTGTTTGGGATGAAAATGTCCGGAGAGTTCGGGGCGACTGTCACCCGGTTCGGCGCGGTGACGGAGGATCAGTCCGTCAACCTCGGCTTCATCAAGGATCGTGCCACCGACGCTGTTCGGCAAGGCCGCGTCATGATTGCCTGTGATCCAGCGCCAGTCTTGTGTCGATGTCAGCGAGGCGAGCAGAGCCCGTGCCGCGCCGTCAAGCCTTGCGGCCCCATCATCATCGTGGAAATTGTCACCGAGACACCAGATTGTCCGCGCGCCGGTTTCTGTAATCAGCGCTGCAAGCCGTTCCAGCGTCGCCAGACTGTCATAGGGCGGCAACATTTGCCCACCCCGTGCAAACCAACTCGCTTTTTCCAGATGGAGGTCTGCGACGATTAACGCGCGCTGGTGCGGCCAAAAGAGCGCCGCGCCGCCCGCCACAAAAAACTCATGCCCCGCGAAGGCAAGCGGCGGCATCAGCTTTCTGCGGCATCGGCCTCGGGCGGATTTTCGTACCACACCTCAACACTGCCCGAGAGTTTGATCGTCAGCGGGCGACCGTGCCGATC
>JBJOLA010000388.1:0-6688 GCA_046045815.1 Pseudomonadota bacterium | reverse complement strand
CGAATATGTCGACTCAAAAAAGTTACATCTGGGAGGATTTCATGAAAGTTTCAGCAACCCGCACAAGCGTCTCGCTTGTCGCACTTGGCCTAGCGCTCGCGGTTTCCGCGCCGTCTTATGCTCAGACAGCTGCGCCTGCAGCGGCGGCGGAAGAAGATACCGGCCTTGATACGATTGTTGTGACGGCTTCGGGCCGCGACAAGACGCAGATCAACAGTGCTGTCTCTGTTACCAACGTAAAGGCAGAATTGATCCAGAGCTTCCAGCCGAGCTCAGAAGCGGAAATTTTCCGTTTGCTTCCCGGTATTCAGGTTGCCGGAACGTCCGGCCCCGGTGGTAACTCCAACATTGCCGTTCGCGGTTTGCCTGTGGCAACCGGCGGTTCACCGTTCGTGCAAATTCAGGAAGATGGCCTGCCAACAGTTCTGTTCGGTGACATTCAGTTCGGCAACAACGATTATTGGACCCATTTTGATGCCAGCGTTGCCAGCGTCGAATCTATTCGCGGCGGCACAGCTGCGACCTTCGCGTCGCAGGCTCCAGGTGCAGTCATCAACTACATAAGCCAGACGGGCAAAACAGAAGGCGGCTACGCCAAGCTCAGCAAGGGCGTGAATTATGACGAAACCCGCGTTGATATGCGTTATGGCGGTCATCTGAATGACAGCACCTATTTCCACGTCGGTGGCTATTTCAAAGTTGGTCGCGGCCCGCTTCATGCAAGCTACAATGTATCCAACAGCTTCCAAGTGAAGGCTAACCTCACCAAGGAATTTGATGAAGGAAAGGGCTTTGTCCGCTTCCTCGTCAAAGTGGCTGACACGCAGGAGCCAAACTATACGGGCTCGCCTGCGCTTGCAACGATTTCGGGTAACAGCGTCGGCAACATTCGCCCGTTCCCAGGCTTTGATGGCCGCTCGCAGTCCAACTACTCGATCTTCAATCAAGACATGCTGATTCTGAACCGCAACAACACCCTTGAGCGTGTTAAGTTGGACGGTATCACCACAAAATCCAAATCCCTTGGTGCGCAGTTCCATTACGATTTCTCAGATGCAATCACGGTTGATGACAATTTGCGCTGGACCAGCATGAGCGGCGGCTTTGCTTCGCCATTCCTCAACGTTGGGAAGAGTGCTGACATCATCGGCGGTCGCGTTTGGAAGTATGAGTTCAAGAATGACACGACCGGAAACACGTTGCTGATCGGTCAAAGCCCGACAACCGTTAAGGAAATCCGCTACGCAAACGGTCCAAAATCTGGCCAATTGTACACCGGCACTTATGTGGATAACAACGTCAACGTCCGCACCAACATTCGCGACATTGGCAGCTTTGTTAACGACTTCGCCCTTTCTGGAAAATTTGATGTGGGCGGCGGCAAGCTGACGGCACGGGGCGGCCTTTTCTACATGAACCAGAAAATTGCGATGGATTGGCATGTTAACAAATCGCTTCGTGAAGTCAGCGGCAGCAATCCAGCTCAGCTTGATCTGATCGACAGCGCAGGCAACAAAATAACAACAGAAGGCGTTTCCGGTTACAACAACAACTGGGGAACATGTTGTGCGCGCGATTATGATCTTTCATACACAGACACCGCGCCTTACCTCTCGCTTGATCTGGATATGGACCGCTTTGTAATCGACGGCAGCGTCCGCTTTGACTCGATCAAGGCAAACGGTAGCGGAACGGCTGGTGCAAGTTCACCAATTCCAGGCAGTGTAATTGCAATCCCTGCATTTGCTGGCGGTACTTTTGAAGGCAAGACTTACGATCCAACCCCTGCAGTTTATGGCATCTTGTCGGGCGGCGTCGTGATTCCCTATATCAACTCGACAGGCGCAAAAGAGGTGTTCAGCTACACCCGTAACTACACGTCGTGGACAGCGGGTGCCTTGTTCAAGGTCAATCCGAACACTTCCGTCTTCGTCCGCGCTTCAAGGGGTGGCCGCTTCAATGGTGATCGTCAGACCTTCAGCGGCAAGTTCAACGGCGATGGCTCGCTTAACGCAAATGGTCTGCCAGCGTCGGTTGATTTCGTTAAGCAGTATGAACTCGGCGTCAAAAACCGTGGTTCGCTGGCTGGCGGGCGCTACTCGGTTGAATTGACCTTGCTAAAAGGTGATTTCAAGCAGAGCACGTATGAGCTGACGGCAACGAAATGCCCCGGTGGTGCAGGTGGTTGTATCATTGACGCAAGCTACAAGACCAGTGGCGCGGAACTTTATGCTACTTACTTCAACCACGGCTTCTCGCTCGTTGCGAACGCAACCTACACCAAGGCGAAGAAGAAGGGCTCGGCAATTGGCGCTGTGTTCAGTCGGGCAGATGGTATTCCTGACCTGACCTACACGGTTGCGGCGGGCTATGACATTGGCGAAATCGCGACAGTCGGCCTGAACATGTCTGGCGTGACCAACGAGATTGATGGCAATGGACTGCGCTATCCAGGTGGAGCACTGTTCGGTGCCAATCTGGCGGTGCGTCCAATTCATAATCTTGAACTCGGCGTTCAGGTCTATAACCTCTTCGACAAGTTCGATTTCCGTGGGAACGGCGGTGTCTCAGATGGCGGCGTCAATCCTGCTGTCATCGGTGGCGCTCCGGCACTGGGACGTTCGATCTCAGCTTCGGTCAAGTATAAGTTCTAACCCTGGGTCGCACCGGGCTAAACAGGGGGGTGGCGTGGTTGCTTCGGTGATCACGCCAGCCCCCTTTTTTTGGCGGTTGCGGGAATTACAAATCGCGTTCACCTATTGTCATTCCTGCGCAGGCGGGAACCCATTCGCATCTCGGTATCAAGGGAGGCACATATGCTTGGTTCATTGAAGTTTATGGTTTCCCGCCTGCGCGGGAATGACGGTCAAATTTGACAATGCAAAATTCAGATAGAGCCATTCGCAGTATTGTCATCGTCGGGGGAGGATCCGCTGGCTGGATGACGGCGGCAACGCTTTCTAACGCGCTGACCACGGGCTGCGAAATCACCCTGATCGAGTCCGAAGAAATCGGCACCGTCGGCGTAGGCGAAGCGACGATCCCGACGATCAAACTGCTCAATCAGATGCTCGGCATTGATGAGAATGAATTCGTGCGCCAAACGCAAGGGTCGTTCAAACTAGGCATCGAGTTTGTTGACTGGGCAAAACTCGGCAACCGCTATTTCCATCCCTTTGGCAGTTACGGCAAGCCGTTTGATATTGCCGATGTGCATCAGCATTGGCTGAACAACCGCGCCGATGGCACGAAGCTTGAGGATCATTGCATGGCTTGGGCGGCGGCAAGCCAGGGTAAATTCGCTAGGCCGGTTGGTGATCCGCGCTCGGTACTGTCGACCTACGATTATGCCTATCATTTCGACGCGGGCCTTTATGCTAAATATCTGCGCGGCTATGCCGAAAAACGCGGCGTGACGCGGGTTGAAGGCAAGGTCGCAGATGTCACGCTCAACGGCGTAAGTGGTTTTGTTGACAGCGTCACGATGGTGGATGGTCGGTCGTTTGCCGCCGATCTGTTCATCGATTGCTCCGGCTTTCGCGGTCTCCTGATCGAGGGCGCACTCAAGACCGGCTATGAGGATTGGACGCACTGGCTGCCGGCGGACCGGGCGGTGGCCGTCCCCTGCGCTTCGACGTCGAACTTCACACCGTACACCCGCTCGACCGCGCGAGAGGCCGGGTGGCAGTGGCGCATTCCGCTTCAGCACCGCACGGGCAACGGCTATGTTTATTCCAGCCAGTTTATCAGTGATGAGAAGGCCGCCGATACTCTGATGGCCAATCTGGACGGAAAGGCGTTGGCCGATCCGCGTCCGTTGCGCTTCACCACGGGGATGCGGCGTAAATTCTGGAACAAAAATGTGATCGCGATTGGCCTTGCCAGCGGCTTTATGGAGCCGCTCGAATCGACCAGTCTCCACCTCATTCAGGCGGGTGTGTCCAAACTGATCGGGCTGTTCCCAGACCGCGATTTTGATCCGCTGGTGGTGGAGGAATATAATCGGGTTGCGGTCAACGAGTTTGAACGCATTCGCGACTTCATCATCCTCCACTATAAACTCACTGAGCGTGATGATAGTGAGTTGTGGCGCTACGTCGCGGCGATGAGCATCCCCGATACGCTCGCATGGAAGATCGATCATTTCCGCAGCTATGGCCGCTTGCTGGCCCGGGATTCCGATCTGTTCGGCCCGCAGAGCTGGCTCGCGGTTCACATCGGGCAGCTGAATTTCCCGTTGCGTACCGATCCGATCCTGAATTTCCGTGAGACCAACGGGAGTGAATGGTTGGGCAAATTGCGGGCTGCAATGGCATATGAGGCGGGACGCCTACCTACGCACCAGCAGTTTATTGATCAGCACTGCAAAGCCGCAACCTGAACCCCCTCGTTCCAATTGAGAGTTTAATGAGCGACCCATTTCGCCCACAATATCATTTTACGCCCGCGAAAAACTGGATCAACGACCCCAATGGTCTGGTCTGGTTCGACGGCGAATATCATCTGTTTTACCAATATAATCCCGAAGGTGATCAGTGGGGCCATATGAGCTGGGGCCACGCCGTCAGCACGGACCTTGTGCATTGGGAAGAGCTAGCCGTCGCAATCCCCGAAGACGCGCGCCACATGATCTATTCGGGCAGCGTCGTTGTCGATTGGCAGAATAGTAGTGGCTTTGGAGATGGGGTGAAGCCGCCACTGATCGCGCTCTATACTGGGGCGGAGCGGGGAGACGGCGGTATTCAGAGCCAGTGTCTTGCCTATAGCCATGATCGAGGGCGGACTTGGGACAAATATGCGGGCAACCCCGTGCTCGATATCGGGCTAGAACATTTTCGCGATCCTAAAGTTTTCTGGCATGAGGGGACGGCGCGCTGGGTGATGGTTGTATCGCGCGCTAAGGAAAACCGAGCGTCACTATATTGTTCCCCCGATCTGAAGAACTGGACGCATCTTTCAGATATCGGACCGGGCGGGGCAGGGGGCGATCTTTGGGAATGCCCGGACTTGTTTCCGCTCGCTGTGGAAAATGCGCCGGGAGAAATGCGCTGGGCTTTCAAGGTTGACCTCTTCACTTGTGCAGACCGGCAGGGCTCCGCTGCGATGATCATTTTGGGCGATTTTGACGGGAAAACTTTCACGCCGGAACGCGACGATTCTGGCGCGATCCGCTGGCAATGGGCCGATTGGGGACGTGAATTCTACGCCGCGATGAGCTGGTCCGACATTCCCGAAAGTGATGGCCGACGGATATGGATTGGCTGGATGAACAATCATATGCTTGCTTCCAAGACGCCGACAAGCCCTTGGCGCGGCGCGATGACGGTGCCGAGGGCGCTTTCACTTAGGCGGGATAGGGAGAGGCACCTGCTGATCCAAAAGGCTGTGCGCGAAATTGGGGCGATCCGCACGGAGACGGGGCGTCGCGGCGTAGCGCTTACGGCGGAAACGAACGCATTCGAACTGCATATCGCCGTTGAAACGCGGGCGACTTTGGTGATTAGTGCTGGGCCGGAAGACAGCATCGTTATCGTCATTGATCGGGCGAAAGGCATGATGTCGGTTGACAGGAGCTGCGCCGGACTGATGGTAGACAATCGCGATTATGCCGCATTATGCGCTGCACCGATTGAGAAAATTCCCGTCAGCTCTTCGCTACAATTGCTGTTCGATGCTTGCTCGATTGAGCTCTTCGCCGACGGCGGCGCGACGGCTTTGACATCGCTTCATTTCCTGCGGGGGGCGGCATTCCAACTTTCGCTTTCAGGCGCATCGGATGCCGACTCAATGGAAATTTACCCTCTCGCCAATTGACTTGCTCATTGTGGTCGGCCAGTAAGGCGGAGTCGCTGAAGACGCGGGAGAGCTTTCCGGGAAACCGGAAACGCCGAAGGAGCAACCGCCCCGGAATCTCTCAGGCAAAAGGACCGCGTCCTCTTTTGCGACACTCTGGAAAGCGTGCGGGCAATCGCACCACCGAAGGGGTTATGCTCTCAGGTATCCGTGACAGAGGGGGCGTCGAGTGATCGGCGCACCTCTGTACGAAGGCCAAATTAGTGAGCGACACATACAATATTGACCTCGAAGAGGACGCGCCGCCCGCGACTCTGGCCTTGCCGCTTGACGCCTGGCACCGTGCGAAGGGTGCGCGGATGGTCGAGTTCGCAGGCTATCACATGCCGATCCACTATGAAGGGATCATCGCCGAGCATCTTTGGACGCGGGAAAGTGCGGGCCTGTTCGATGTCAGTCATATGGGGCAACTCATGCTCTCAGGTAAAGGCGTTGATGGGGCATTGGAGGCACTGGTCCCGCGAGACCTGGCGGTGCTCGCTGAAGGGCGGATGGGTTATTCGCTGCTGCTGAATGAAGAGGGCGGCATCCTCGATGATTTGATGATCACACGCACACCGATGGGACTATATCTGGTCGTCAACGGCGCAGTAAAGTGGGAGGATATCGGTCATCTCCGCGAGCATCTACCTGACGAAATTGCGATCTCACACTTGGAGGATCGCGCGCTGCTCGCGTTGCAGGGCCCGAAAGCGGTGGACGCACTCAACCGCGTGGTGCCCGGCGTGGGCCGCTTGTACTTCATGGAAGCGAGCAGCTTCCTCTGGGGGCATGAGCCGCTGTGGGTGAGCCGCTCGGGCTATACCGGCGAAGATGGGTTTGAAATTTCAGTGCC
>JBJOLA010000377.1:0-4573 GCA_046045815.1 Pseudomonadota bacterium | reverse complement strand
CAGCATAAGATATGCGGTCCGTGAATGCGCCGGAACAGTTCGCCCCCGCGCGATCGCATTGCTAGCACCCCCGTCACAAAGTCGCAACATAATCTGTAATGCGTCTTGCCGCCCCTCTCCCTGCGTCGCGTCGCTCCGCTGTCCCTCTCCCGCGAGGGGAGAGGGGTGACATGTCAATCCACATCCGATCCCCCTCATCGTGCACCCCAAATCCCACTTATCCCTAAAATCGCATTTACCTATCTGCTTCACCGCGATTTGAGAGCCATCCCTGCAAAGTCGTCATCTTGATGATGAATTGCCGGGAAACCAATTGACGATGACTTTGGGCTGGACGCCGCGATCCAAATCGCAGAAATATCACGCGATGACCGCTTCGCTTTTCCTGTTGGCTGCGCTTTCGCCCCTCTCTGGCGCGGAGGCTGCGGGCGTGAGTGGTATCGAGATTGGTGAAACTAGCATCACCGTTCGGTTTGACGATAGCGTGGAAAAGGCGACCAGCTTCGTGCTGGCGAGACCGGCCCGACTGGCCATCGACATTGGCGGGGCAGAGCCGGGCCCTGCCGCAGACGGCGGCGGCTTGGTTCGCCAAGTCCGTCAGGCACGTTTTGACAAAAATACCGCACGAATTGTGTTCGATCTCAATGATCCTGCGATCATCACGGGGGGCAGCTTTGCCCCGGACGGTCGCTCGCTTGAACTCTCTCTGGCATCAGTGGGGGCAGAGGGTTTTGATGAAGCCGTGAAGTCCACACGCAAACTCTATCTCCCGCCTGAGGCACACCGTGCCGCGCCGCCGCGGAGCAAGTACAACATCACTGTTCCCCTCGATCCCCCGTCAAACGGACTGCCTCGTCCCCGGATATATGGCACAGCGGGCAAACCGTTGGTTGTGATCGACGCGGGCCACGGCGGCCATGATCCGGGTGCAATTTCGCCGGTTTCGGGCAAGCAGGAAAAGGCGATAACCTTGGCCGTTGCGAAAGCAATCCGTGACGAACTAATAGCGTCTGGTAGGGTCCGTGTCGCGCTCACCCGCGAGGATGATCATTTCCTTGTGCTTAGAGAACGTTCTGCCATTGCCCGCAACATCAAGGCGGATTTGTTCATTTCGATCCACGCCGATAGCGCACCGGCCGGAGAAGCCAGTGGTGCGACGGTCTATACATTGTCTGAAGTTGCATCCGATCATGAGGCGCAGTTGCTGGCGGCGCGTGAAAATAAGGCAGATGTGATCAATGGCATCAATCTTGGCGGCGAAAACCGCGAGATTGCGTCGATCTTGGTTGACCTTGCCCAACGCGAGACAATGAATATGTCGGCCAATTTCGCCGGTCTGTTGAAGCGTGAATCAACCGGCTTGATACCGTTTCGATCCGATTATCACCGGATGGCTGGCTTTGCGGTTCTTAAGGCACCCGATACCCCATCGATTTTGCTTGAGGTAGGCTATGTCACCAACAGCAATGATGTTTCCAGACTGTCCTCCAGCGAAGGTCAGGCGCGCATCGCCAGCGGCATTCGCAAAGCGGTTGAAATCCATTTCGCGAAACGACTGGCATCACGCTGATTTCTGACACTGGAAATGGCTGACAAAGCTGCTAGAGCGGCCCAGTCATGGATGATGTGTCAGAGAGTGAGCCCCTGAAAATCAGGCTTCGTCGCGAAACCAGTGGTCTTATCGGCTTCTGGCATCGCTATTGGCCGAGCCGCTGGTTCCGGCTTGCGGTCTACGGCTTGGGCGCCGCGATTGTTGGATTGCTGTTGATCTGGCTGGTATTCGCGCGCGATCTGCCATCGGTGGACCGTCTCAAGACTTATGAACCACCGCTGCCGACCTATATTCGAAGCATTGATGGCACACCTGTCCATAGCTACGCCCGTGAAAGACGCGTTCAACTGCGGTTTGACGAATTTCCAAAAAAGCTGGTGAGCGCCTACTTGTCGGCCGAAGATAAGACGTTCTTCTCGCATGGCGGCATTGATTATCTCGGTATTGTCTCTGCAATATTCACCAATATCACCAATTCCCGTCGCCCCGTTGGTGCCTCGACGATCACGCAGCAGGTCGCGAAAAATCTGCTTTTAACCAACGAAGTCAGTTACCGCCGCAAGATTCGCGAAATGATCCTTGCCAAGCGAATCGAAGCCGCGCTCACCAAGCCGCAAATTCTGGAGCTCTATCTCAACCAGATAGCACTCGGGCGGAACAGCTTTGGCGTTCAGGCCGCCGCGCGCGCCTATTTTGGCAAAGACGTGAATGAGCTCGCCCTGCAGGAGATGGCGTTCCTCGCCATTCTGCCCAAGGCTCCCGAAACCTATGGTCGTGAAAAGTTTGCCGATCGCGCCGTCAAACGTCGCAACTGGGCCTTGGGCGAAATGCTCAAGAACGAATTCATCACCCAGGCTGAACATGATGTTGCGGTGGCGACACCACTTGGCACTTTGCCCCGCGCTGCCGCTGCTGCACTGGATGTGGGCGGCTATTATACCGAAGAGGTCCGCCGTGACCTGATCGAGAAATTTGGTGAAACCTCACAGGGTGGTCGCAACCCGTTCAGCGTTTATGATGGCGGTTTGTGGGTGCGCACGTCATTCGATCCTCGGTTACAGGATTATGCCGAGACTGCGCTACGTGACGGGTTGGTGCGTTATGATCGTGGCCACGGCTGGAGCGGACCAATCAAGACGCTCGCAATCGACGTAAACTGGGCACAGACGCTCGCCGCCGCCAATCTTGGTGCGGGATATCCCGATTGGCGGGTGGCGATGATCCTCAACAAGGACGGTGCTGCAGCCAAGATTGGCTTTGCAGACGGCACGACCGGCATCATGCCGGAATGGGCGGCGAATATGCCACGCGCGCGCGTTGGCACCAGCGCATTCACCATGCTCAAACCCGGTGATGTCATTGCGGTGAAGGCCGAAAGTGGCACGTGGGTGCTTAAGAACATTCCCGAGATTTCGGGCGGTATGGTGGTGCAGGATCCGAACACGGGTCGGGTGATGGCGATGCAGGGCGGCTTTGACGCGCGTATCGCTTCGTACAACCGGGCGACGCAGGCGGAACGTCAGCCAGGTTCCAGCTTCAAGCCGTTTGTATATGCGTCGGCGTTGAACGGTGGAATGACGCCCGCCTCGATCATCATCGATGGGCCGTTTTGTGTGTTCCAATCGGCCAAGCTTGGCCGCAAATGCTTCAAGAATTTCGGCGGCGGTGGCGGCTCTGGCCCCCACACAATGCGCTGGGGTCTTGAACAATCACGCAATTTGATGACGGTCCGGGCGGCATCGCAAACGGGCATGGACGGCGTGGTAAAGCTTGCCGCAGCCGCAGGGATAAGCGACCCCGGTCACAACTATCTTCCGGTGCTGGCGATTGCATTAGGAGCGGGCGAAACGACCGTGCAAAAAATGGTCAACGCTTATTCAATCCTCGAACGCGGCGGCGTCGAAGTGAAATCCACGCTAATTGATTTCGTGCAAGATCGTAATGGCAAGATCCGTTTCCGCGCTGACACCCGTCCGTGCGAGCATTGCAATCTGGCAGAATATGACGGCAAACCGATGCCGCGTCCGCCGCTCCAAACCAAGCAAGTCATCGACGCGATGAGCGCGTTTCAAGTGGTTCATATGCTTGAAGGTGTGATCCAGCGCGGCACCGCAACCCCGCTGCTGACGCTCAAGCGGCCGATCTTCGGCAAAACCGGCACGACCACTGGCCCCACAAACGTATGGTTCGTCGGGGGATCAACTGACATCATAGCAGGCGTCTACATGGGTTATGATCAGCCCAGACCGATGGGCGGCTATGCGCAAGGCGGCACGCTCGCGGTGCCGATCTTCAAATCATTCGCTGAAAAGGCAATGAAGGACATGCCGGTGAAACCCTTCCGCGGCGCGCCCGGTATACGCATGATCCGAATCGACCGCACATCGGGCAAGCGAGTGTACGGGACGTTCCCGGGAAATAGCCCTAAAGCAGCGGTTATCTGGGAGGCATTCAAGCCCGAGAGCGAGCCGCGCCGCTCTATCCGACAAGATGAACTGCCAAAGTCTGCCAAGCAAGCGGTGGTGAAACGCGCGGTTCAAGCCACAGGCGGGGGGGCGGGCCGTTCCACCGCTCCAGAAGGCAGTGGCTTGCAACGAGACGAAGGTATCTACTAACGGACGCCCGTGCATCGTTGCACATTCAACAGCGGAGAAACACCATGCGCGCCGAAGCGCAGGCCAATGTCGATCAGATCAATGCTGCCCTTGCGCTGCTGCGTCGCTTTCTCGATTGGGATCGCGCGCTCAAACGGCTGGATGAACTGAACGCAAAGGTCGAGGATCAGTCGCTCTGGAACGATCCCAAGGCCGCGCAGGAAGTGATGCGCGAACGGCGGCGGCTTGATGAAGCGATCAACGCAACCCGCGCTATCCAGACCGAGATGGACGATACCGTCGAACTGATGGAAATGGCCGAGGCCGAAGCCGATACTGCAATGGTCGATGAAGGTTGCGCCGGGCTGGCGGCTCTGGCCGAACGCGCCGAGAAGGACAAGGTTGCAGCACTTCTGGCCGGAGAAGC
>JBJOLA010000361.1:0-4406 GCA_046045815.1 Pseudomonadota bacterium | reverse complement strand
GTGGCGATGCTCGTATCAGACCCGGTGCCTTGCATGCCGGTTACATACCAGCTGTCCTTGATCGTCAGATCCTTGAATGGGATGTAGCACATGCTGATCCCGGGGACGACAGGGCCTTCATAGCCTTCGAGGACAACGCCCTGCTGCGCCCATTGTGACTGACGCGAACCAGAGGTGTAGGGCCACGCCCCATTGATGATCCAACCGCCATCGACCTTGCGGGCTTTGCCCGGCGGGTTGTATGCGCCGCACACCGTCGCGGGGCCATTGGCAAAGACGGCATCCTGCACACTGTCGGGCGCGAGGCTGGTCACCCAGCTGGTGCCGTTGATGATTTGCACGACCCAGCTGATTGCGGGATCGCCCTTGGCGATTTCGATCTGCATACGACAGAAATCGGTGAAGGAAAGCCCCACCCCGCCAAGGCGTTTAGGCAGCATTGCGCACAGGATGTTGTTGTCGAACAGCGCCTTCTCAACCGTCTTGGTGGGGGAGCGTTGAACCTCCCCGGCGGGCGCTTCGGCCATCAGCAGCGGCCGTAATTCCTTGGCCTTCGCAACCATGGCATCGGCGGTCGCTTTGTCCGCAAAGGTTGAGAAATTCTCAGTATTGATCTTGGCGACAGTGGCCATTGTCATTCCTTTCCTGCTCTAATGTTGCGTCGCGGCGATTTTCAACGCCCATTTCTGGACATTTTCCGCAGTATCGTTCCAAAGTTGCTTCCATTCGCTGCTGGCCGGAACCATCAGCGTGCTGAGTTGCGTCCGCACCAGCATTTCCACAAAACCGTCGCGGTTTATCGGCTCGCCCAATAGTCCATCGAGATAATCGAATGTCGGCTCTAGCGCGTCCTCTACCGCTTGTTTGTAGCGCGCGAAACGGCTGCGGAAAAAGCTGAGGTGGAAAACGGGTTCAACCTCGAACACCCGGCCTGGCGAATTCTCAGTCGTGTAGCGGCCATAGAATTGCATGACGGATTTGAAGCGTTCCATGGGATCGGCAATGCCTACCCCCGCCTCCCGGACTCCATTTTCAAATCCGACGCACACGAACTCCGATACTGCGACCAGCACTTCATCCTTGTTGGAAAAATAACGGTACATCGTGCCACGCGAAACGCCGCTGACGTCGATGATATCGCTCATCGAGAGACGCTTGACGCCCCGGCTGGCAATCGCATCGAGCGCGCCGCTCAGGATGCGGATCACACTGGGTGACAGCTCAACGTCCGGGGTTGGGTCAGCTTCGATTTCGGCGGCGACCAATCTCATTGACCGCCCTTTTCGAGTTCTTCCAGATTGTGCGGAATGCTGACATAGCCGGGCAGGTTTTGGCCGCCATCGACGTTGATCATTTCACCAGTAACGAAACGCGACATTTCAGAAGCGAGGAACACGACCACAGGCCCGATGTCCTTCTCAGGGTCGCCAGCGCGTTTGAGCGGATTGGTTGCCACGACGGTTTCCATAAACCCGGGCACGTCCTTCACCAGTTGCGCGAACACCTGGCCTAATCCAGTTGGCGCTATCGCATTGCAGCGAATATTGAACCGCCCCCACTCAACCGCCGCACTGCGCGTCAGTCCCTCAATACCAAGCTTGTTGATGTTGTAGTCGCTGTGCAGCCAAGCGCCGGTCTGCGCATCAATCGAACTGAAGTTGATCACCGATCCGCCGCCGCGCGTCTTCATGTGCGGGAAGGCTGCCTGCATCGCCCACCAATTGCCCCACACGCCGATTTCGAGAGTCCGACGCAGCATGTCGTCAGTCTTGTCCTCCAGCAGCACACCAGCGGAAAGCAGCGAAGCATTGTTGACGAGAATATCGAGGCCGCCGAATGTGTCGACAGCCGTTTGCACCATCGTCAGCACATCCTCCTTGATGCCCATATCGGCAGCGATACCGATTGCCTTGGTACCGAAGTCACGCTCTATTTCAGCCGCCACCGTTTCGGTTGCAGCGCCTTCGCGCCCGCTGATCAGCAGTGAAGCCCCCGCTGCGGCCAACGCCCGCGAAATGCCGTAACCCAAACCCTTTGCGCCGCCGGTGACGATTGCGACTTTTCCTTCAAGCAGATTGCTCATGCCAATTCCCCCACTCGTGTATCCATTTCAGTACGTTGTTCGGTTTTATCGCGTGTCAGCACATAGCCGCGAACAACCCCGCCATCGTCGATGAAGAGTTGCTTTTCGCCGTTTGCATCGCTTTCTGTCCGGTGCCATTCACCGATGCAGTCGCGGGCCGGTGGCAGAAGATTCATTGGAAAGAGGCTGGTCTTGACCTGCACCGCAAGCGGCGGGAAGTGAATCTCGGTTGGTGTGCCAAGAACACTTGGCGCAATACCGCGCGCCGCCGCCATGATCGGCGTGACATAAGCGGAAACGCCGTGTTGATATTCGGCACAATCGCCGATTGCATAGATATCGGGGTCACTCGTTTGGCCATATTGGTTGACCTTGATGCCAATCCCAACGTCAATCCCCGCCTCTTGCGCCAGTGCGACGTTCGGACGCAGGCCGACCGCAGATAGGATCAAATCGGTTTCAATGGCGTTGCCATCGTCGAGTGTTGCAACATAACCCTTGCTGTCGCCCCTGTAGTTGATGGTCGCCACTTTGCGCTCCAGGTGCCAATCAACGCCTTCGTTCGCCAGCGCATCGCGCACGCTTTCGCCTACCGCTGGTGGGACAAGCTGCGCGAGCGGGAGCGGCAAGATATCAACGACACTCACCTGATATCCGTTGGTGATCAGGTCATTGGCAAATTCGGTGCCGACCAGCCCCGACCCCATTATCAGAACGTGGGCGCCGTCTGGCAGTTGCTCGCGAAAATTGGCATAATGCTCAAGCTGGTTAACCGAGATTGCCCGGTGCGCGGCATCGCCATCAATTTCTGGTCGGAACGGCGTTGCACCCATCGCAAGAACGAGTCTGTCATAAGGGATGGGGCCGCCCGTTGTGCAGAGCGCCTTACCCTTACGATCAATCGATTCCGCTTCGCGACCAATGCGCGCATCCAGCTTCAGCTGTGCGATCATCTTTTGCGCGTTTGACGTCACCAATGTTTCGGCCGTCTTCCCCTTGGCCAAGGCCGTCGACAGCGCTGGCTTCGAATAGAAATGCCCGTCCTCAAGCGTCACCATCGTCAGTTTTGCGTCAGGTGACAGCTTGCGCAATTCGCGCAACACGCCAAACCCGGCCAGGCCACTGCCGACAACAACAACCGAGGGCGGGGCGATGCTCCGCATCGGGCTAAAGGAAGACCGCAAAGTTGGCCATGCCCAGCACCGACTGGTCGACAATGATTTCGCGCGTCGCAAGCTTGTAGGCACCATCCACATCGCGCCAGATATCACGGCGTTCTGCGGTCATATGCTCATTGTCCGGATTGTCGCCGCGACTGCGTTCAAGGTAGAGATAGCTCACCACCTCATACTCACCGACGGTCTCCCGTTCGGCAATTCGGACATTGGTCACAAAGCGACGGCAGCGCGATGGCGGGTCTTCGGCCCAGGCGCTTTTTTGCAACCGGCCGGTGCGCATCAGGATCGAGTTATAGTCGTCGTCAAAGTGGAACATCGTCCGCATCACGTCGCGGTCACGCGTTGGCCCCGTTCGGGTCAGCCGGATCGGTGCCGTATAGATCAAATCGGTGGCGAGCATCGCCGTCCAATCATCAAAGCGTCGTTCATCGAGCGCAGCTGCCTCGTCATACAGCGTTTCCAATATCACATTGTAAACGGGAGAGCCCAATGGCACGCGTGTCCGGCTGGTCAGTCCGCGCAATATCGTTGTTGAGTCCGGCGATGCCGTCGATTGTGTTTTCCAAGTCATCTTGTCTATCCTCGCTTCAAGCTTCGCTCATCAGTTTGTGATAGGCGAGCCACCAGTTCCACTGCGTGTCATCCTTGGTAAAGCCGGGGTAAAGAAGGCCATTGCCCTTCCAGCCTTCGGGGCGTTCATGACCGTGCAGCGCCTGATATTTGAGCGTCATCGTCTTACCTGCAGCACCGCGTGCATTGCGCATGATTTGCGGCCAGACGTCGGCATCATCCTGTTCGATCGTCCCTGAAGTACCCGATGATTGGATCGAATTTTGCAGCATGTCGCGCTTGACCTGTTCGGGCACATCCTTTTCCGCAAAAATGAAATTGACGAATTCAACCTTGTCTGGCCCTCTCGGAACATAGGTGTGGAGTGCGAGTGCACCGGATGAGCCGCCATCCATGCGCGGGGCAAAGATGAACAGCACCAATATGTTAGGAAATATGCCGCCGACTTGCGGAGGAATGGTCGCCAGCTGCTCAACCTGATCCGCCGAGAGATTTTTGAACAATTGCGGGATAAGTTCAGGCGTAATACCGGGCGGCGGCAACATCTGCAGCCGTTCCTCAACTGACTTGCCCTC
>JBJOLA010000352.1:0-4340 GCA_046045815.1 Pseudomonadota bacterium | reverse complement strand
CTGGCGATGGCATAAGCAAATGCCATCTTGTGTTGCGACAAGCCAAATGCTGGGTGCATCAATACGCTGACAATCTGGAGCGCCGAAAGCCACATAGGCCAATATCTATCCGCCCAAAGTGCTAGAGTTACTAGTGATATCGCGAGCACAAAATCAATGCCAAATAGGCCCCACTCAGCATGAGAGAACCTATGTTTCCCGTCACCCAATACCAACCAGCTCAAAGCTGCGGCTGAAAAGAGGAGGGCTGCTGCCGCTCTCTCGGGCGTACCACCCCGCCGCCAAGCAACGAGGCAAGAGAGCAACAGCACGATGTCAAAAATGACACTTTCCATCAGACAGACCCCCGAAAATGTCCCGCAAAGGAATTCTCTCAACGAACCAGATGTTTAGGCTGCGTGCATACGGATTACGTTGGCATCTTCTTCGTGCGCTCTATCTGGACATCCCATAGCACCACCAAAGTTCATTTCGCGCAATCCAATTTCAGTTTTTGCAGCATTGAGTTCAACGTGGCCCAACGCAATCTCACTGCGAGCTTGTCCGAGAAATTGCGTTGCTGTGGTAATCCGCATAATCGCACCATGCGCCGTGACCGCCGAAATGTTTGCCGCAAGGCGAGACGACGACATCGCGGCTGTTAACAGGGCAACCTTTTCGAGTGCCTCATCCATCGCACGTTCGGCTTCAATCAAATGAACAGCGACATTGGTCGCGGCTGCAATACGTTCTTTGCGCATAGTTACTCCTTTGCCCACCAAACGGGTTGGCGGTGTTATCTTGGGTTCAGCTTCAAGGCTTTTTAGTGCGATAACAGTCGTGCCAGAGTATCAATAATATTGAGCGCTGCCAAAAATGCGATTGCTGCAGCAACTGAAGCAATAGCAATCCACATCATTCGCTGACCTGGCGTTAGAGTGTTATGTTCCTTTTTCCCTCGAAACCAGTGGAACGGGACATCCTTGGACGGCAAACCGGCCAGTGTAGGCCGTAAGTCGTCAAGGGGCCTCGCTACGCCACGAAGATGATCCTCCGCGTCGCCCAGCGGTATTGATAGAGATTCGTCGGATGATGCTACCCGCGAAAAATCCCCCCTTAAACTTTGAGGGGGGGTTCCGTCTCCGCATTGCCGAAATATACGCGCAGCATCGCGTCGTGAGGATGCGCCCAGGATTTCCTTAGCTTCACTTATGTAGCCGTCGACTGTATTCGGGGAGATTTTGAGCGATAGCGCGATTTCTTTGGTGCTATGATTCGATGCCACCAATTGCAGGCATTCGCGATGGCGCGCGGTCAACCTTTCGATCGATGTCTTTACCATAGTTACGCCCCAAGTCCGCGTTACGTTCTACGCAAACGCTTCCAATTGCAAGGAAATTGACAGACACTCTTCGGCTATGACGTTGCAGACCCGCTCGCTGCCATCCGCGCCTTCCAGCGGCGATTTCGGCCGGGAGTGATTGACGGGATTATCGACGGCGAATGCCGGGCAAAACTGCTGGCGCTGCTCTTGCCGCGCCCGATGGGGGATGATTGAGCGGTCTGTTAGCGTTTTGGCGCTGGGCTGAACTTCACCGAACTTTGGATTCTCGAACGATGAGAAAAGACTGTCGAGCAATGGCGCGAAACAGTCCCCCCGATTCTGTTGCCCGGCTCGGGGGGAGGCCGCTGGAGTCCGCTTCTGTTACCCGGTTCGGCCCGACCGTGTTCTATTGGTATAACCTAGGGACCGGAGCCCCTTCAGTTACGCCGCAATCGCAAGTGCTTCGTTATCGTTTGCACTTAAGGTTTTGAACCATTTTACGGCTTATCCATGCCGGGCAAAAATACCGCTTTTCAACACACGTCGATCCTAGTTCGGCCCCATCAAAATCCTTGCCGCCCCTAAGGGATGCAAAGCTTTTGGTGGAGCCGCCGGGTACTGCCCCCGGGTCCGCTGCATCTATTGCACGGCATCATTTATCACCATAGCCAGACGAATCTGAGCACCTCGCTTATAACGCATAAATGGTGAATGGGAAATGCACAGCCTCACGTGGGGCATCCGCACCTTCCGCACCCGGGGCAATCGCACTCGGAATTTATGACCATACGTCGCCCCACTCGTCTTTCTGGGGGACGTATTTCGGCGGCGTTGAACGCAAATCTGCCAAATCGCCCTCAGGGCGAATAGGAAGCCTCCTAGACGCCTCAAAAAAAGAAAGGGCACCCGGATGCCTGAAATCATTTTGAGGCGCTCTAGGGGGCGCTCTCGGCCATTCTAGGGGCATATAAAGATCACGCCTCCGAAGTAGGTTCCCTCGACGGCTCAATTTTGTGTGCGTCCGAGTCGGCGGGAAAGTCTTTTGCCCGAACTTGTCCCAACGCGATTGCCCGGCATCCGCACCTTGGCGGGGTTGCGCTAATCACCCCCTCGCGCTAGGGGGTATGGATGCTGACACAGAGATCGCGTTATGGCCTGCGTGCCATGCTGTTGCTCGCCAAAGAGCCTCTGGGTCACGCGCCCGTGCCGATGAGCCGTATCGCGCGCGACGCTCAAGTGCCGCGTAAGTTTCTCGAGATCATCCTCACCGAGCTCAAAGCGGCAAAGCTCGTGGTCAGCACGCGCGGCAAGCAAGGTGGTTTTGAGCTGGCGCGCCCTGCCCATATGATTTCTCTAGGGGATATCATCCGTGTGATTGAAGGGCCGCTCGCCCTTATCCCGTGCGTGAGCCGCACGGCTTACAAAAAATGTAAAGACTGCCGTGATGAAGCAACCTGCGAAATTCGCCGCGCGATGATGATCGTCCGCGATGATACGGCGCGTATCCTGGACGGGACAAGTCTGGCCGCGGCAACCTCGGATGAGCTCGCCGCAGCCTAACTCGGTTTATTTCTTCAAACTGTCACGAATTTCCGTTAGCAGATCGACTTCGCTTGGACCTGGGGTCGGAAGCGGCATCACCTTGTTTGCTTGGCGCACGATCATGAAAACCACGAACGCCATGATGATGAAGTTGATAATCGCCGTTATCAGGTTGCCATAGCCCAAGATCGACGCACCAGCTGCTTTCGCTGCTGCTAAATTCGATACGTCGCCGCCCGATGGATTGGATAATACCGAAAACTTTTCGGAAAAGTTCATCCCGCCGGTCACAAGACCAACAAGTGGCATCAACACATCATCGGTCAGCGACGATACTATTTTGCCGAAACCGCCGCCGATGATCACGCCGACTGCAAGCCCTAAGACATTGCCTTGGTTCAAAAAACCTTTGAATTCATCCATCATTCCCATGCTATCGCTCCCTCTTGTTTGGATTAGCGCAGAGAATCTGACAGATTTGTGGTTAATTGCAAGGTTATTGCGACATTGCACTTCACACCCTATCTTAGATCGAATCCAACGATAGGGAGCACACAGGATATGGTTGACTTTCGACGCGCCAAAATCGCAATTGCCGTTATGGCATTGGCTTTGCCCCTATCTGCATGCGGAGTGAACTCCGTACCTACGGCTGAGGAAGCCGCCAAGAATGCTTTCGCAAATTATCAGGCCGCGTTGCAGCGGCGGGCAGACTTGCTCCCCAATCTCAACGCCACTGTGAAAGGAGCCGCGTCACATGAAAAAGAGGTGCAGATCGGCGTAACGACCGCGCGCGCGGCCGCGACGGCTGCTGGTTCGGCGACGCTTTCCGCCAATGATCTGACTGACGCCGCGAAGGTCAAGGCATTCCAGGACGCCCAGGGCGCAGCCAGTGCGGCACTCCTCAGTGTCCGCAATACGGTTGAGGCTTACCCCGACATCAAGGCGAACGAGAATTTCCGTGATTTATCAATTGCCATTGAGGGCACGGAAAATAAGATCAACATTGCGCTGCGCGACTATAATTCAGCAGTGCAAACCTACAACACAACGATCCGCACCTTCCCGGATGCGATTGGTGCCAAGATTTTCTACGGCGCCAAACCGATGATTCCGTTTGCGGCAAGCGCGCCGAACCCGACGAAAGCGCCCGAGGTGAAATTCTGATCGACAATGTGTCGCGCCTTGTCGCCCTTTGCATGACGTCGTGGGCGACAATGGTTTCCGGCTGTCGTGAGCCAATCAACGCTAGCAGTCGGGACACGCCCAAGTTTGCAAGTGTAGCCTGTCAGCATAATTTTCTGTCGCTGACAGGACGGGTTGTCGATCAAGCGAATATCATTCCGCCTGAAAGTGAAGCACAACTGACGGCTCGCCTAGTCACCTTGGAGAAGCAGACCCGGCATCAATTTGTGATCGTGACCGCGGCAACTTTGCAAGGCCAGCCGATTGAGCAATATTCCTATTGCCTCGCCAATCATTGGCAGGTTGGGAC
>JBJOLA010000344.1:0-7424 GCA_046045815.1 Pseudomonadota bacterium | reverse complement strand
GCGCGGCGAACGGGATCAGCCAGATCGTCTGGTCTCCACTTGCTCAAGGCGTGCTGACAGGCAAATATACAGCGGGCGCGAAGCCGCCTGCGGATAGCCGCGCAGCGAGTGAGAGCATGGGGACAATGATCTCCGGCTGGACACGTGACGCCGTTGTTGCGGCGGTGGAGCAGATGAAACCGATTGTGGCAGAAGCGGGCTGCTCGATGGCGCAGTTTGCTTTGGCGTGGGTGCTGCGCGAACCCAATGTGGCCAGTGCGATTATCGGGGCGAGCAAACCGCAACAGGTGAGCGACAATTGCGCGGCCAGTGGGCTGGTGATTGACCCGGCTTTATTCGCCAAAGCCGAATCGATCGCTGCGGCTATTCCGAAGCCGTAAAATCCATCCCAAGCGCATTCCCAAGCGCAATCAAGGCCTGATCTTCACCGGTCACCTTGATGGCATGCATGCCGAGCGCAGCGGCGGGTTTGCAGTTGATGCCGAGATCGTCGAGATAGACGCAGGCTGCCGGATCCACATCCAGCGCCTCGCACATCATCAGGTAGATGCGCGGATCGGGCTTGCGTACCCCGGCCTTCGAACTTTCGATGACATGATCAAAGCGGGCGATGACGTCGGCGACCGCATCTGCCTTTTCGGCTGACCGGGCCATGCCCGCGCCCGATCCCGCCTTGACATTGTTGGTGATGCACCCCGTCTTGAGGCCTACCGCACGCACGGCATCGAGCGCCGCCACCATCTTGGGACGAATATCACCGGCAAGCACGGCAAGCACATCTGCGCCGCGCAGCTCATGGCCGAGCGCTTTTGCCTCCACCGTGAACGCAGCGTCAAAGGCGGCAGAATCAATCTCGGCTCGTTCAAATAATGCCCAGGCATTTGTATCCGGATCAGCCGCATTAATCTGCCGGATTAGATTTTGGGGAAGCCCCCGCTCTGCCTCCAGTCGGTTGAACGCCTCAAACGGGGAGGATGTGATGACCCCGCCAAAATCCCAGAGGACCGCTTCGATCTCAGGCTGCATGATACCACCGTACGCCGTCCCGCGTTTCGCGAGTGAGGCGCCCCTCAAGTTCCAAACGGCGGACGTGGGAGATCGCCTCTCCCGTCGCTAGCTCGCGGTTTTCGCCGGTGATCTTGCGGTTGAACAACAACGGGAAGCAATCGATCACGCGCACCGGGCTAACAGCAGCAGCAGCCACCGCATCAAGGCGTTGGAGATGTTCGTCGCGCAACGCCTTCAACCGCGCGTGGAGGCCGTTAAACGGTTCGCCGTGTGCAGGGCAGACGGTGAGATCATCGGACAGCGTTAGGAACCTATCAATCGACGCCAGCCATTCGCCGAGCGAGTCCGCTTCGGGTTCCCCAAAATTGACGGAAACGTTTGAACTGATGCGCGGCAAAACCTGATCACCTGACACGAGCACGCCGGTGGCATCGTTCAGTAAACAGGCATGTTCCGGGCTATGCCCCGAACCGACAACAACCCGCCATTGATGCGCGCCCATGTCGAGCACGTCCCCATCCTTCATGCGTCGATAGCTGACCGGCATCGGGAAAACCATTTTTGCAAACCGGCCCCAGCCGGACGCGCGCATTTCTTCAAGCGCGGTATCATCCCAACCAGCGGCGCGCTGTAGCGTGATATATTCTTCAGGGGCATCGCTAGGCGTGGTCGTGGTAAGCATCTTTGCGGTGAGCCATTCGCTGCGAGTCATCCACAATTCGACACCGAACCGTTTTGCAAGCCAGCCCGCAAGTCCGATATGATCTGGATGAAGGTGCGTGCAGATGATCCGGGTAATCTTCACACCGTCCAATGCGTCAGCGAACAGCGCTTTCCACGCGTCGGAACAAGTGCTCAACAGCAACCCGGTGTCGACAATCGCGACGCCGTCATGATCGTCGAGTAGCCAGCTGTTGATGTGGCCGAGCGAACCAGGCATCGGAATGCGCGCCCAGCTAATCCCGTCCGCGATCCTTTGTGTCTTCCCTTCTCCCGGCGCGAAGCTGCCCAATGGATAGCTTAGCCCGGCGTGACTGGTCGCCGTAAAGCTATCATCCTGAGTCAGCGACGCATCGAAGTGGCGGGCCTCGCTCAACGTTTGAACAGTGACTCAGCATCGTGCACGATGGGCGCTGCCGATGGCGCAGCTTCTCCCGCTTCTGCCGCTGCCGCAGCTGCTGTTGCTGCGTCGCGTTCCGCTCGGAGTTCGGTGATCAAAGCAGCGCGGTCTCCGTCGAGCTTGGTATCGGCTTGTGCTGTGATGCCCTTAAGCTTGGCGGCCTTGGCGACAACGGCATCAAGTTCGCGCTGTGTGCAGAGACCGAGCGTCACCGGATCCTTGGGAACGATATCGACGATGTTCCAATGTGAACGTTCCCGGATCGCGAGGATCGTGGTGCGGGTTGTGCCGATCAACTTGCCGATCTGGCCGTCAGATACTTCAGGATGATTGCGGATAATCCAGGCGATGCCGTCGGGCTTATCCTGACGCTTGGAAACCGGCGTATAGCGCGGCCCCTTGGTGCGCGTCGCTTGTTCTGGTTCGCGGAACATGGTCAGTTCGTAGTTTGGATCAGCCTGACCCTTTTCGATCTCGGCAAGGGTCAGTTCACCAGCGCGCACGGGGTCACGACCGGTCAGCTTGGACGCGGCCATGTCATCAGCAATCGCTTGCACTTCCAGGATGTGAAGGCCACAGAATTTGGTGATCTGCTCAAAGGTGAGCGCGGTGTTGTCGACCAGCCATGAAGCGGTCGCATGGGGCATAAGCGGCTGGGCCACGAGGAAAATCCTTCCAGACAAAATAAGGGCCGCCCCTTTCGGAGCGGCCAGAGAATGAAATGGGCATAGCCCTGTGCGCCCGCAAGGGCAAGCGCCAACAAGAACTTGCGGCGGACCCCATATTCCCAATTGGTTGACAGCGCACCATTCCCGATTCAAATGACGCCAATTCGGATCAACGGGGAGCTAGGGAATGCCAAGATTGGCTGGTGAACGGCTTGGGCGGTGGATTTGTTCCGTTCTGGCCGGTGTCCTTTGCCTAGTCGCGGCACCGGCATTCGCAGCCTCTTGTTCTCCAGCGACATCCCAAGGCACCGCGCCGTCCGCTTGGCAGACATATTGCTGGTTGGATTTCTCTACCTATGATGATGTCGTCGCGCGCACGGCGGGCGGCCAGAACATCAGCTATACCCTGTCCGACGGGGCAACGCTAAGCTTCAAAATCAATACCACCCCCTTAGCGGCACCTGTAATCGTATCGACAGTTGCGCCTTCTTGGACGGGTGCTGCCGTGGGTAACACCGCATTCCTCGGCATTCCCGGAAAGCCCATCCTGTACCAACAGGCGGGCGGTACGGACACCATTACATTTTCCAATATTATGATTTTGCCGCCGCCCGGTGCGCCCGCCGTAACGGCCTATGCGTTTGTCGCTGCCGACGCTGAATCCACGAACGACGGGGAGTCTCTCTCGTTTACGACGAATGGCGGCAGTTGGACTCTGCTTGACTCAGTGGATCCCATCAGCGGCACCACATATCCCGGATCCGCTGGCATCGGTTCTGCAACTTTCACTGAAACGGGCGTGGCTGGAACCGTCGGTGGCTATATCGTGGGTTCAAACAGCCCGACGACGGTGACGACAACCCTTGTCGGTGGCGGCCTGCAAGGCGTTATGTTCGCCGTCCGTTTTGCATCAATGCGGCTCAACAAACAGATTTCCGGCGCGCGGATCGTGGCCGCAGATCAGTTCACCTTCAACATCAACGCAACCGCGACAAGCACAGTTCTGGCAACAGGTACATCAACCGGCGCCGGCAACGGCCCGTTTGCGGCGGCGGCGGTATCTCTGGCATCGGGCATCCCGCTCACCGTGACAGAAAGTATGGCCGCCGGCAGCACGAGCGCCCTGTCCAAATATCAATCCAAGCTGACATGCGTCAACGGCACCTCTGGATCGACCACTCCGATACCGACCAACGTGACGACAACATCCTATAGTTTCGGCACGCTTCAATTCGGTGATGCCATTCAATGCACCTTTACGAACACGGCATATCCCCATATTTCTCTTGCAAAGGCACTCGGAGCCGGTGGGCGACGCTTCACGGGCGATCAGTTCACCGTCAGCATTGCAAGCGGGGCAACCACCGTCGCGAGCACGACGACCACTGGCACCGGCACGACCGTAACCGGCGGCGCGATTGGCCTGACACAAGTGACAGCGGGCACGTCTTACACGCTCGGTGAAGTTGCCGCCGCTGGAAGCCTCACCCAATATACCTCCACAATGGCCTGCACCAATGCTGCCACTGGATCGACCACGACCTTGCCGACGACGGTTTCGGGCACAATCACGCCGGTGCTCGGAGACGTCGTCACCTGCACGATCACCAACACCCGTAAAGCAGCGAACGCGACGCTGACATTGGTGAAATTCTCGTCCCTGATCTCCGATCCGATCAACGGAACAACCAACCCTAAAGCGATCCCTGGCGCCATCGTTCGCTATTCGATCACCGTCACCAACACCGGATCACTCGCGGTGGATTCGAGCACGGCGACGACGAGCAGCCTGATCATCACGGATCCGCTGCCGAACACGGTAACCTATGATGCCTCTACGCCGGTTTCCTTCACCAATGGCACGACGACGAGCGGCCTGAGCGCGTTCAACGCCGCGACGATGGTCAAATATTCAAGCGCGGCGGGCGGCGGCGCACCCTTCACTTATACGCCGACGGCGGGATATGATCCCAACGTGAAAGGCCTTCAGATTATACCCTTAGGATCGATGGCGGGTGCAACTTCTTCCACGGCACAACCCAGCTTTACGATTTCATTTCTGGCGCGGATCAACTGAAACCGCTAACGGCCCCTCGCTATGGATATGGAAACCGACAAGCGCCATTCAAGGCGGACTTTTGCAATCATCTCACACCCCGATGCGGGGAAGACGACGCTCACTGAAAAGCTGCTGCTGTTCGGCGGGGCGATCCACACGGCGGGCGAAGTGCGCGCGCGCGGGGCCAATCGGCGGGCGCGTTCTGACTGGATGAAGATAGAGCAGCAGCGCGGGATTTCAGTAACTTCTTCGGTGATGACGTTTGAGCGTGACGGCCTGACCTTCAACCTGCTGGATACGCCGGGGCATGAGGATTTCTCCGAGGATACGTACCGGACGTTGACTGCCGTAGACTCCGCCGTGATGGTCATCGACGCCGCGCGAGGGATAGAGGCCCAAACACGCAAACTGTTCGAGGTGTGCCGTCTGCGTTCGGTGCCGATTATCACCTTCATCAACAAGGTAGACCGCGAAGGACGCCCGCCATTCGAGCTACTCGATGAAGTCGCCGATCAGCTGCAGCTCGACGTCTGCCCGATGAGCTGGCCCGTTGGCATGGGTGGTGAGTTTGAAGGCGTTTATGATCTGGAACAGGGCCAATTGATGCGTCCTGCGACCGACGGCACCCGGAACTTCGCGGGTGATGTTTCCCCAACTACAGGTATGCACGACAGCGCTCTTGATGGACTCCTTACCGCACGGGGCGTTTCCCATTTTCGGGAAGAAGCCGAACTGGCGCAGGCCGGTTACGCTCCCTTCGATGTTGAACGTTACCGGGACGGTGATTTAACGCCGGTCTATTTTGGTTCTGCGCTGAAGGAGTTTGGCGTTGCGGAGCTGATCAGCGCGCTCGCCCGCTTCGCGCCGTCACCCCGCTCGCAACCTGCGACGCCCAAACCTGTCTCGCCTGATGATCCCAATGTGACCGGCTTCATCTTCAAGGTGCAGGCCAATATGAACCCGATGCACCGGGACCGGATCGCCTTCATGCGGCTCTGCTCTGGCCGGTTCCGGCGCGGCATGAAGCTGACGCAGGTGAGCACGGGCAAGGCAATTGCGGTCCATAGCCCGATCCTGTTCTTCGCGCAGGAACGGGAAGTGGTCGACGATGCCTATCCCGGTGACATCATCGGCATTCCAAACCACGGCGTGCTCCGCGTCGGAGATACACTGACCGACGGACCCGCGGTTTCGATCACCGGGCTCCCAAATTTTGCGCCCGAAATCCTGCGCCGCGTGGTGCTGAAGGACCCGACCAAGACCAAGCAATTGAAGAAGGCGCTGGATGACATGGCCGAGGAAGGGGTCACCCAGGTTTTCCATCCCGCCATTGGCGCACAGATGATCGTCGGCGTCGTCGGACAGTTACAGCTTGAAGTGCTGATCTCCCGTTTGGAGGCGGAATATAAGGTTGATGCCGCATTGGAGGCCTCCCCTTGGGACACCGCCCGATGGGTTGCCTCCGATGATGCGCCAGCGATGAAGGCCTTCAGCGCCCAGCACCGCACCGCCATCGCCACCGACCGCGACGGCGCGAGCGTGTTCATGGCAAAGGACAGCTGGGATTTGAATTACGTGACCGGCAAGAACCCGCTGGTCCGCTTTACGGCAACCAAGGAGCGGGAGTGATGGCCACTGAACGCTTCGAACGCCACCGCCAGCCTTGGACCAGCGCGGAGATCCAGAAGCTCCACACGCTTGCCAAAAAGGGGATGCCGCTCAAGCAAATGGCCAAGGCGCTGATCCGCAGCGAGGAGTCGATCAAGGATCGGGCCAAGGTTGATGGGTTGAGTATTACAAAGCTGCGGTGAATTCACCGCAATCCCACCCTCGCTTTCCTGCCTAACCCCTGCTAAGCGCGCGGCCATCATGCTCAACTTATCCGGAATCACCGTGCGCCTTGGCGGGCGCACCATCCTTGATCGCGCGACGGCGTCGCTACCTCCCCGTTCACGCGTCGGCTTGATTGGCCGCAATGGCGCGGGCAAATCGACGCTGATGAAGGTGATGATCGGGGAACTCGATCCCGATGACGGCTCGATTGAAATGCCCAAGAAAACGCGGATCGGTTATATCGCGCAGGAAGCCCCCGCCGGCACCGCGACGCCGTTTGAAACCGTGCTCGCCGCTGATACCGAACGCGCGACCTTGTTGCATGATAGCGAGACCTGTGAGGACCATGACCAGCTCGCGGAAATCCATGAGCGGCTGATCGCCATCGACGCCTACACCGCGCCCGCGCGCGCATCCCGCATCCTCGTTGGCCTGGGGTTCGATGAAGAGATGCAGGGGCAGCCACTCGATAGCTTCTCCGGCGGCTGGAAGATGCGCGTTGCGCTTGCGGCCCTCCTGTTCTCAGAGCCTGATTTACTGCTGCTCGATGAGCCATCAAACCATCTCGATCTTTAGGCGACGCTTTGGCTGGAGAATTTCCTCAAATCCTATCCCGCGATGATGGTGGTAATCAGCCACGAACGCGATCTACTGAACAACGTCGTCGATAATATCCTCCATCTCGAAGGCGGACAGACGACGCTGTACACCGGCGGATATGATAGTTTCGAACGGC
>JBJOLA010000298.1:0-2982 GCA_046045815.1 Pseudomonadota bacterium | reverse complement strand
CTATCCCAATGCAGCCAAGCCACGTGATCAATTCCGCCTCGGCGAAGATGTGATGCAGATGGCACGGCTCGAATCAGGTCAGCCGGGCGGAAGCTCGATCGCCACCCTGCGCTAAAGCCGGTCACGCAATTCTCGCTTTAGCACTTTGCCGATCGGGCTGCGGGGCAGTTCATTAACGACCACGAGTCGGTTGATCCGCTGCGTCTTGCCAAGCTTTGCATTGGTCGCGGTGCGTATTGCTTCAACATCCGCGTCTTCGTGCAGAACGACAAACCCCACCGGCGTCTCTCCCCATTCGTCGCTTGGCGCGCCGATCACCGCCGCTTCCACGACGCCGGGCTGCTGAAGTAACACGGCCTCCAGATCGCTGGGATAGATATTGAACCCACCCGAGATGATCATGTCTTTCGCCCGGTCCATCAGCGTGAGAAAGCCGTCTTCATCAAACCGGCCGATGTCTCCGTGGCGGTAAAACAGGTTCCCATGCGCATCGTGCCAGTGCATCGCTTGGGTGGCATCGGGTCGGTTGTTATAGCCTGTCATCATCGCATTGGAGCGCCCGACAATCTCACCCACGGAGCCAACGGGCAGTTCAATACCCTCTTCGTTGATCACCCGCATGTCATGCCCGGGCGCTGCTTTGCCAACGGTGTGGAGCTTGTCCGGATGTTTGTGCGCCTCAAGCAAGCAGGTGCCGCCGCCTTCGGTAAGGCCGTAAATTTCCACCAAACCACCCGGCCAACGCTTGACGACATCGCCCTTAAGCGCAGCAGCGAACGGCGCGCTGGTGCAATATTTCATTACGAAACTCGATAGATCGAACCCGTCAAATTCGGGCAAAGCCATGATCCGCCGATACTGAACCGGCACCAGCATGCAGTTGGTGGCCCGTTCGCGCTCTGCCAATTCGAGGAAGGCCAGTGCATTGAATTTCTTCATGAACACACTGGTTCCCCCCGATCCCATCGTTGGCAGGAAGCAAGCCATCGTCGTGTTCGAATAGAGTGGGGTGGAAAGGATCGTCACCGCCTTGGGGCCATAAGCAGGCACGCCGCGCTGGATATGCTGCCAGCGCATTGCATGGCTATGGACAATGCCCTTTGGATTGCCGGTGGTGCCGCTTGAATAAATGATGTTGAAACCGTCGCTCGGTTTGATCTCAAACGGAGCTGGCTTGCTGCCGACCGGGTCCATCCAGTCCGAGAGGGCTTCTCCGGCTCCGCTATCGTCCATCGCGATCATCGACGGTGTTCCGTAAGTTTGACCCGACAAGCTGTCCGCAGCCCCTTCATCCAGAAACAAGTGATTGGCACCCGAATCGAGGATCATCGCCGCCATGGCTTCACCGGTTGCGGTATTGGTGATCAGCCCAGCAATGGCGCCAACCCGGAGCGTCGCGATCAAAATGGCTGTCTGGGGAATGCTGTTGAGGCCCGCGAGCGCAACAGCGGCCCCGCGACCGACCCCTTCACGCTCCAGGCGCGCCGCAATACGGTCCACCAGCGCATCAAAATCGCGCCAGCTGATGCGGCCTTGGGAATCAGCAACCGCAATGTCATCGGGGCGCTCAACAGCGTGGGCATGCACCAGATCAGGAAGAGCGGTGAATTCGGCTTGAAGCAGTGCGATTGAGTCAGTCATGGGTATCGCATAGCAGCAGAATTTATCCCGTCCATCATGGTTTATGGTGCGTTAACCACACTGCTTCAGCCATTCGTCTTAACCACCTTGCTAGAGCGTTTCCCTCACAAAGGCGGGATTGGCGCGGATGCGAATTAAGGCTCTATTTCTGACGGCGGCGCTGCTGGCGACGAGCCCCGCACTGGGCGTCAGCTTCCACGAACCCGCAGCGCGCGCCCACTGGGAATGCGTGCCCTATGCCCGTGAACTCTCCGGCATCCAGATTTACGGTGATGCACATACGTGGTGGGATCAGGCAGAAGGGCGCTATGCCCGGGGCAGTCGACCGCGCGTCGGTGCCGTGCTGTCGTTCATACCCCACGGCGGCATGTTGTTGGGCCATGTCGCAACGGTTACCGGGATCATTGATGAACGGACGATCCGGGTGACCCACGCCAACTGGTCCCCCATCAACGGTGAGCGCGGGCAGGTTGAGCATGATGTCGAGGTGCTCGATGTATCCGAAGCGGGCGATTGGAGCGCGGTGCGGGTCTGGTTTGCGCCAAGCGAAGGATTGGGCAGCACGGCGTGGCCGACAAACGGCTTCATTTATCCGGTTGCTGCGCCTTCGCGTTCGGTAGCGACCTCGACGACTGTTGCCATTCTCAAGCCGACTGGGCGGCTGAACTATCTCGGAAAAATGCTGCAACACCTCAAGTAGATTTGACGCGCGTCGATCATGCGCATATTCTATGTGCAGACTTGAGGAGGGAAGTATGACCCGGTTAGCGCGCAACATGAGGTCTTCAGGGCCCAAAAGGGCGACAAATGTCTCGCTCCCTGTCGATCTGATCGCCGAGGCCAAGCAGCTTGAGATCAATATCTCGCAAGCGTGTGAACGGGGCCTTGTCGCTGACATTGCGACCAAGAGGCGCGAGCGCTGGCTTGCGGAAAATATGGAAGCCATCAACGGTTGGAATGATTGGGTTGATGTGCACGGATTACCCTTGGCCAAGTACCGCCCGTTCTGATGGCGAGATTCGATATTCACAAGGTGGAAGGCGTTGCAGGATATCTTCTGGATTGTCAGGCAGACTTGCTGGACCATTTTACAACAAGGGCAGTCGTTCCGTTGATACCTGCGACACAAACGCCGCCAGCGATGGCGCGCCTGCATCCAACATTTGAGATTGAAGGTGGCGCCTTTGTGATGGCGACGCACCTTATCGGATCAGTGCCGACGCGTGAATTGGGGGAAACAGTTGCATCCCTGGCCAATCACGACAGCGAGATACTCGCTGCGCTCGACATGCTCATCTCGGGCTTTTGAACTCTATCCCGCCGTGCCGCCGACGGTTAGCC
>JBJOLA010000263.1:0-6156 GCA_046045815.1 Pseudomonadota bacterium | reverse complement strand
CCGCCCATAGCGAGCGCGGCGGCGCGGATCGAGCCGCCAAAGTCAAACGCAAAGACCTGCGCGCCCTTATAGCGCCGGAACTGGAGCGCGATCAGCGCGAGCAGCACCGATTTGCCGGCCCCTGTTGGGCCGATTATGAGACTATGGCCCACATCCCCCACATGGGTGGAGAAGCGGAACGGGGTCGAGCCTTGGGTCTTGGCAATGAACAGCGGCGGGCCGTCCAGATGGTCGTTGCGCATCGGTCCCGCCCAGATCGCGGAGAGCGGCATGATATGGGCGAGATTGAGCGTCGAGACTGGAAACGCCCGGACATTGGCGTAAAGCTGACCCGGCAGGCTCCCCATCCACGCCTCAAGCGCATTGGTGCGCTCGGTCATGCAGGTGAAGTCACGACCCTGAATGATTTTCTCCACCAGCCGCAGTTTGGAATCGGCGACGATGGCCGTCTCATCCCAGACCGTGACGGTGACCGTCAAATAGACGGTCGAGACCATGTCCGCGCCCAGTTCCTGGAGTGCATCATCAGCGTCGCTCGCCTTGTTGGCGGCATCATTGTCGATCAGCGTCGAGGCTTCGTTGGTCATCACTTCCTTGAGGATGGCGGCCACGCTCTTCCTTTTCGCGAACCATTGGCGGCGGATGCGGGTGAGGATTTTGGTCGCGTCCGACTTGTCGAGGCAGATCGCGCGGGTCATCCAGCGGTAGGGGATTGAGAGCGCGTTCAGATCATCAAGGATGCCCGGGAAGGTCGCGCTCGGAAATCCCGACACGCTAAGCGTGCGCAGATGCATGTCGCCCAGCCGTGGTTCGAGCCCGCCGGTCAGCGACTGATCGGGGAGCAAGGCATCGAGATAGGCGGGGGTGTCGGGCACCCGGACGCGCTGAACCTTGGTTGAAATGCAGCTGTGCAAATAAGTGAGCGTCTCGCTATCACCCAGCCACTCGGCTTCAGGCATGAAGCTCTGGATGAGCGCCAGCAGCCGGTTGGTGCGGTCGACAAAACTGGCGAGCGCATCTGCTCCCGTCGATATATCGGTATTGCGGTTTTCGTAGAGCCAGTTCTGGGCGCGCGCTGCGTCGTCAGCGGGGGGCAGCCAGACCAAGGTCAGATAATAGCGACTTTCAAAATGCGCGCCTTCACCGGTAAACTGTGCGCGGCGTTCTTCGTCAACCAGAGCCGAGATGGGATCGGGGAAGTTACTGTCTGGGTAATCGCCCGCTTGCCGCCGTGCCGCTTCAACGAACAAAGCCCAGCCTGACCCCAGACGGCGCAGCGCAGAATTGAGCCGCGCGGTCGCCCCGATCAGTTCTGCAGGCGTTGCGGAATCCAAGTCTGGCCCCCGAAAGGCGGCGCTGCGCTGGAAGCTCCCATCCTTGTTGAGGATGATGCCCGGCGCGACCAGTGCTGCCCAGGGGAGATAATCAGCGAGGCATCTGGGTTTGCCGCGATATTCAGCGAGGTTCATCATATCTACGTCACGCGCTCAAATGGCTTGGATATTTGAGATGGCGCAGCGTCACCGCGACGAACTGCGCGTCATGGCGCGCGGCCCAGACCGATAGCAAATGGCCGATGCCCCAGAGGATCAGCCCCGCAAGCCAGAGCCGCAGCCCCAGCGCAATCGCCGCCGCAATCGTGCCATTGGCAATCGCGACGCTGCGCGGCGCACCGGCGAGCAAGATTGGCTCGGCGAGCGCGCGGTGAACGGGGACAATGAAGCCGGGGAGCATATCAGCAGACATCAGATCAATGCCCCGCCGCCAAAGGAGAAGAAGGACAGAAAGAAGCTGGACGCCGCAAAGGCAATCGAGAGGCCAAAGACGATCTGAATCAGGCGGCGGAAACCGCCCGAGGTATCGCCGAACGCCAGCGTCAGCCCGGTCATGATAATGATGATCACCGCGATAATCTTCGCCACCGGGCCTTCGATTGATTGCAGGATTGACTGGAGCGGGGCTTCCCACGGCATGCTTGATCCGGCAGCATAAGCAGGGGCTGCAAGGATCAATGCCGGAAGGGTGACAGAAGTTGCGAGTAAACGGGAACGAAGGGTCATTGATTGTCTCCTGTTGGGGTGGGAATGAGCGGGGTGAGGGCATAGTCGCCGCCGACCAATTGTGGTTCGACACAGGCGAGTTCAGCCAGACGCCGGTGCTGACCGCGTCCGGACAGCACGGCGATGACGTTGATGGTCTCGGCAATAAGCGCGCGCGGCACGGTGATCACCGCTTCCTGAATGAGTTGCTCCAACCGCCGCAGTGTGCCGATGGCGGTGGACGCATGGATCGTCCCGATCCCGCCGGGATGGCCGGTGCCCCAGGCTTTGAGGAGATCGAGCGCTTCTGCACCGCGTACTTCGCCGACCGGGATCCGGTCGGGCCGCAGGCGGAGTGATGAGCGGACGAGCGCGCTCAGAGACGCCACCCCGTCTTTGGTGCGGAGTGCCACAAGGTTGGGCGCGGTGCATTGCAGCTCGCGCGTGTCTTCGATCAGGATGATGCGGTCGCCCGAGCCTGCCAGTTCGGCGAGCAGTGCGTTGACGAGTGTGGTCTTGCCGGTCGAGGTGCCGCCCGCCACGAGGATATTGGCGCGCTCGGTCACCGCCGCTTTGAGTGCCGTAGCTTGATCGCCAGACATGATCCCGGCTTCGGCATAATCATCCAGCGTAAACACCGCGACCGCTGCCTTACGGATCGCGAAGGCAGGTGCGGCAACAATTGGCGGGACCAGTCCCTCAAACCGCTCGCCGCTTCCCGGCAGTTCGGCGGACAGCCGAGGCGAAGCGGCATGGACTTCTGCGCCGACATGATGTGCGACGAGCCGGATGATCCGTTCGCCGTCTTCAGCAGCAACCATGATCCCGGTATCGGCGAGACCAGAACCCAGCCGGTCGATCCAAAGCTTGCCGTCAGGGTTGAGCATAACCTCGACGACATCGGGATCAGCAAGGAAGCGGCCAATGTCCGCGCCCATCGCGGTGCGCAGCATCCGCGTGCCGCGCGCCAGACTTTGGGGGTTGTGGGACATAAGGTGGCTCCGTCAATTTAGAGCGATTTCGAATTGGGTGGCTTCGCCCAAGCCTTAAGAAATCGCGGCATCAAAAAACTGTGACGGGAACCTAATGGGAGGCCGAAACCTCCAAGATCAACAGGCTTGAGGGCGTAGTAGGGAAGGAGCGTAAAGGCGGCGGCACAAAGGCGGGGTCCTGTGACCCAGCACCTGCCTCATTCTTCCTTGCCCACCCATTCGGGATGCGCAGCAATGTCGAGCGCAATCTCCTGAGTGAGCCGCTGGCCCTTGGCGAGTCGGCGGCCCAAAGCCTCGACAAAACCGGCAAAGCGTTCTGTGGCGCTGGTTTTGGCGGCAGCGCGCATGGCGTCGCTCTGCGGCGGGGTGATCGTCAGCCAGTAGCGCATGAAGAGCGCAAAGGCCTCAGTCGATATACCGAGATCGCGGTCGAGCTTTTCGATCCCGCGTGTCATCCGGTCCATACGCCGCACCAGCACAGCTTCGCGCTGTTCATCGTCAGCAGGTGAAATGAAAGCCGCCACCGCCGCTTCGACAATCGCTGATTTGCTGACGCGGCGCTGGGCAGCAAGGACGCCCAGCGCGTCATACCATTCACGGTCGAGATAGATGTTCAGTCGGAACTTGCGCATCGCCAAATCTTCTACATGTCCAAGCCATTGTCCGGATCGAGCGGCGAGTTGCGCGGGCCGCTGCCCTGCCCAGGATTTTGCTGCTGAATGCCATCAGCGGACGGCGGGACGATCTCGTCATCCATGTCGAACTCACGCACGGCGGGGCGAGGCGGCGGCGCGACCGAGGCCGGGTCGTTGGTGTCACCGGGTTTGCGTCCGATTGTGGTGTCATCGTCGTCGTCGCCATCTTCATCCGTCGGTTTGGCGGCGTTGCCTTGTGCTGCACCACTGGTCAGCGGAGCGTTCGGTTTTGCAACTGGCGCCGCAGTTTCAGGTGGGGCTTGATTGACCTTGATCTCCTTTTCCGGGTCAGGAACGGGCGGGAGGGGCAGGTTGGTCCAGTCATCGCTCGCCCTCACTCCGGCAGCAGGCGGCGAGAGCAGTGGCGGCGGCAAGACCCGCTTGGCTATTTGACTGTCCTCATAAAAACGCACTTTCTTGGCTCGGATCGGGTTGATCCCTGAGACGAGGATGATCGCTTCGTCTGCGGGAAAATTGGTCACCTCGCCCGGCGTCAGCAATTGCCGTGCGGTCTCTTGCCGACTGACCATGACATGACCCAGCCAGGGCGAGAGCCGGTGCCCCGCAAAATTCTGCATCGCGCGCAGCTGTGTCGCCGTGCCCAGCGAATCCGATATCCGCTGCGAGGTGCGATTGTCGTTGGCGGCAAAAGCCACCCGGATATGACAATTATCAAGAATGCTGTTGTTGGGGCCGTAAGCATTTTCGATCTGGTTGAGGGACTGCGCGATCAGCACGGCCCGTATTCCGTACCCCGCCATGAACGCCAATTGGCTCTCGAAGAAATCAAGCTTGCCGAGTGCGGGAAACTCATCAAGCATGAACAGCAATTTCTGGCGCGTGGCGGAACTGCGCAGATCCTCGGTCAGGCGTTTGCCGACCTGATTGAGGATCAAGCGCATCAAGGGCTTGGTGCGGCTGATGTCGGAGGGTGGCACCACCAGATAGAGCGAGACAGGGGTGGGGCCACAGACAAGATCGGCAATCCGCCAATCGCTCCGGCTGGTGACCGCAGCGACCACCGGGTCCCGGTAGAGACCAAGGGCTGCTACAGCGGTCGACAATACTCCGGAGCGTTCATTGGGCGATTTGTTGGCAACCTCCTGCGCGCTGCTCGCAATCACCGGATGGACGCCGCCGTCTCCCAAGTGACGCGTCGCCTTCATCAGATGGAGTGTATGATCAAATTTGTGCTTGGGGTTGGTCAGGAAATTGGCGACGCCTGAGAGTGTCTTGTCGCCTTCGGCATAAAGCACATGGAGGATCGCGCCAACGAGCAGGCTGTGCGCAGTCTTCTCCCAATGATCACGCCGCACGGGAGCGCCGTCAGGATCAACAAGAATATCGGCGATGTTCTGCACATCGCGCACTTCGTTCGCGCCGCGCCGGACTTCGAGCAGCGGGTTATAGGCGGCTGAAAGCGCATTGGTCGGATCAAATATCAGGGATTTGCCAAAGCCACTGCGGAAGCCAGCGGTCTGTTCCCAATTCTCGCCTTTGATGTCGTGGACGATGCAGCTTCCGGGCCAGGTCAGCAGCGTTGGAAGGACCAACCCGACGCCCTTGCCCGAGCGGGTCGGCGCAAAGCACATGATATGTTCAGGGCCATTGTGACGGATATAGCGCTGCCCGAAACGCCCGATGATCGCGCCGTCTTCGCAGAGCATCCCGCCTTTGCGCAGTTCGGCCTCATCGGCCCAGCGCGCTGAACCAAAGGTCGATACCCGTTTGGCTTCCCGCGCCCGCAGGATAGACATGGTGATCGCCACGACAATCGCGGCCAACCCACCCGAAGCCGCAATCGCCGCGCCCTGCATGAAGATGTGCGGCGCATAAGCATCATAGGCATACCACCAGTAGAAGAAGATCAGCGGATGATAGACCGGAACGCCAAACACCTCTCCAATCGGCGGACCCAGTTGCGCCTGAAACCCCAGACACCACGCCGTCCACTGCGTCGCGGCCCAGATGAACAGGAAGGCGACAAGCAGAACGAGGAGCATCTGGCCCCAGAGGATACGGGTGGCGGACATGATGGAGCATGATTTGGTACCGAAGGCTCACATGCAAGGGGGAGTAGTGACATTGGCGGTCGCGGCGTAAAGGATCGCATAGTTGCTGGTTTTGCTCGCGCCTCATGGTCACGCGGGCGTGGGAACATAGGTTCAACAGCGATGGATATAGGCCTCCTCTCAGGCGCTCGCCCGTCCCAGTAACGCCAGTGCATTCCCCCTGCCAATATCGGCGCGAAGGCGGTTGCCCATCGGGTAGTGATCCGAGGCAGCTAAATTCACCCTAATCCCGATGTCGGGTGCGTAAGGGAAGTCGGAACCGAAGACGATCCGTTGGGGATCGGCCACCGTGAACAGCGCTGCGAGTGCCGCGGGATTGCTCGACAGCGCGAGATCGAACCAGAATTTGCGGATTTCC
>JBJOLA010000163.1:0-5265 GCA_046045815.1 Pseudomonadota bacterium | reverse complement strand
TCGGGCGCGGGGACTGTCGCTATTGATGCAAAGGAGCGCGTGTTCCGGGTCGGCGGGCGCGAGGTGCGTGAGGGCGAGGTCATCACGATTGACGGCAGCTCGGGCGAAGTGATGTTTGGCGAAGTGCCGACAGTGCAACCCGAACTGTCCGGCGATTTTGCAGCCCTGATGGTTTGGGCCGATGCCACCCGCCGGATGAAGGTCCGGGCGAACGCAGAAACTCCTGCCGATTGCCGCATCGCGCGCGATTTCGGGGCGGAGGGCGTGGGCCTCTGCCGCACCGAACATATGTTCTTTGAGGCGAGCCGGATTACAGCCGTGCGGCAAATGATCCTTGCCGAAAATGAAGCGGGCAGGCGGGTTGCGCTCGCCAAATTACTCCCCGAACAACGGGCTGATTTCAAGGGTATCTTTGAGGTGATGGCGGGCCTGCCGGTGACGATTCGCTTGCTCGATCCCCCCTTGCATGAATTTCTGCCGACCGAGGAAAGCGATTTTGCCGATGTGGCAGCTGCGGCGGGCGTCAGCATCGAAACCCTCAAACGCCGGGCGAGTGAACTCCACGAGTTCAACCCGATGCTCGGCCACCGCGGCTGTCGCTTGGGTGTGACCTATCCCGAAATCTATGAAATCCAGGCCCGCGCGATCTTTGAGGCCGCTTGCGATCTGGAGGTTTCCCCGATCCCCGAAGTAATGGTGCCGCTCGTCGCCACAAAGCGCGAGCTGGAACTTATGAAGGACGTCATCGACCGCACCGCAGAATCCGTCTTTGCCGAACGCGGCAAGCGGATCGATTATCTGGTGGGCACGATGATTGAACTGCCCCGTGCGGCTTTGATGGCAGGACAGATTGCCGAGATCGGCGCGTTCTTCAGCTTTGGCACCAATGATCTGACGCAAACCACGCTTGGTGTTTCACGCGATGACGCCAGCCGCTTTCTGACGCACTATGTCGATAAGGGAATTTACGAACGTGATCCCTTTGTCAGCTTGGACGTCGAAGGCGTTGGCGAATTGGTTAAGCTTGCCGCCGAACGGGGCAGGGCAACCCGCCCCGATATCAAACTGGGCATCTGCGGCGAACATGGCGGCGATCCGGCGAGCATCCAATTCTGTGAAAGCGTTGGCCTCGACTATGTTTCCGCCTCACCTTACCGCGTACCAATCGCGCGATTGGCAGCGGCACAGGCAGCGTTGGCGGCTAGATCTTCCCGTTGATGAACGTGTCGGAGATCGAGCAGGCTGCTGGCCCAAGGATCACGACGAACAGCACTGGAAGGATGAACACGATCAACGGCACCGTCATAATGGCGGGAAGCCGGGCTGCCTTTTCTTCTGCCCGCATCATGCGTTCGTTGCGGAATTCCGCCGAAAGCACACGTAGCGCCGACGCAAGTGGCGTTCCGTATTTCTCAGTTTGAATCATGGTTGTGACAACGCCTTTAACAGCGTCGAGCGGAATTCGGTTCGCGAGGTTTTCAAAGGCCTGGCGTCTCTCGGTAAGGAAACCGAGCTCGATGGCCGTCAGCGCAAACTCATCGCCGAGTTCGGGATATGCTTTGCCCAGTTCTTTGGCGACGCGGTGGAATGACGCATCAACCGTCAAACCTGCTTCCGCGCAAATGACGAGAAGATCGAGCGCATCAGGCAAGCCCTTACGGATCGCGTCAGAGCGTTTCTTGATCTTGTTGGCAATCAATGTGTCTGGCGCTTTGTAACTCCCAATCAAGGAAGCCGCGATCAGCATGAATCGTTTTGCCGGCGTCCAGTCCGCTTTCCAGCCAAACACATAAACCGCGATCACAACAGAACCACCGATCACGATCGGCAGCACCAGGCGGCCCAAAATGATGGCAACAGCACCATCCTTTGAGCGAATGCCGGCTTGAACCATCTTAAGCTGCGCGGCTTTGAGTTGGCCTTCCTGCAGCACTTTTAGCGAGGATAGGAAGGTCTTGATCCGGTCGTTCGTTTCATTTTTGCCGCTAATCTTTACGCGGCGTTTTCCAGTCGACGCGATGATACCCGCTTTCAGCTGCTCACGCCGTTCATTGAGCGCTTTCACACGGCCGGCCATCGGGTCGCGCACCGTTGTCGCGGTATAAAGTGCAAATAGAACTGCCAAAGCGGCGACGCCCGATAGCAGTGTTGCTACCAGGAAGACGTCTACTCCCATCAATGTTGGACCGCCGCTTTGCATATTCATTTCCTGTTTGTCGTTCTTGCCGTGTTAAATTTCGAAGTTGATCATTTGCTTCATTGTGAAGGCACCGATGCCCATCCAGCCTAAACCGCCCATGCCCAATAACTCCAAACGTTGATCGCTGAAGAATTTCAACATATATGCTGGGTTCTGGAGGTAGATCAAAATATAGACCATGAACGGCATCGCGCCGATGATGTAGGCCGACGCCTTCGCTTCCGAGGACATCGCTTTGATTTTCAACTTCATCTGGGCGCGCTTACGCAGCACTTCCGAGAGATTAGACAGAGTTTCGGCCAAGTTGCCGCCCGTTTCGCGCTGAATTGCCAGCGTGATACAAAAAAACTGAAATTCGGGTGTGCCGATTCTGTCCGCTGATTCTTGCAGTGATGCTTCCATGGTTTTGCCGATACGCATCCGGTCGGCGACGCCCCGGAACTCGGTTCCTACGGGTTCTGCAACTTCGCTCGCAACAATTCCCAGCGTTTCGGAAATGGGCAAGCCGGACCGCAGGCCGCGCACCATCAATTCAATCGCATCAGGGAATCTGGTATTGAATTTGGCAAGGCGCCCCTTGATCAGTGATCCCACATATATATGCGGCAATGCCAAACCGAGCGCGAGTCCAGCAACCAGGCCGAAATAGATTGGCGCACCTTTGATTGTCGCCAGCAGCGTAACCACTGCAACGATTCCAATGGAGACAGCGGCATAACTTCCGAGTGTCCAATTCTTACCCGTTTGCTCAATGCGCTTACGAAAAAGCGCAGGGTTGGGAATATATTTGCTCGCGATAACGTCCAGCGCACTTGCCCGGTTTGCTGTAATCTTGCGCATCTGCGATTCCATCGCGATTGTCACCGCGTCGCTGTTGCGTTGCTTCAGGCTGTCGAGCCGCCGCGCTTGCGCTTTACCGGTCGACGGGCCAGTGAATGCTGAGCCAATCATAACGAGCGTCATTAAGACACCGCCACCTATCAATATGAATTGCATGTCTGGCATTGTCGGTCACAGTCCTGGTCCGATCCGTTCATCCGGGGGCCTCCCCAGCGTCAGGATTCTGCTTTTTCCTTGGATTTATTCTTGCCTGGAAACATCGATTTGAAGCTCCCAAGCTTACCCGCGAGCGAAGTTGAACTCGCCCGAGCGATCTTTGGCGATTCGCCGCCGTCAGCTACAGCAAGAAGACTGGTGCATATCTGGTGCAACTCCTGGCCCATCTTGGATGACTTGCCGACTTCCGCAACTGATTTTCCAAGCTTCGCGGCTTGACACACAACCTTCACATCTAGTGCGATGGCATGATCAATCTTATGTTCGATCGTCGTTTCAAATTCCTTGCGTGAAATCTCTGTCGATCCACTGGGTCCGATGCGGTTCACTGCAACGATCACACTGGCTTGTGGAGCATTTGACTTGAGCCAGGACAGGATACGAATCATGTCACGCGCGCCGGCTAACGTCAGTTCCGACACCACAACCACGGCCTGAAGATCATTCATCAGGTGGGGATATTGAACGAGCATATTGCGTGGCAAGTCGATGACCGTGCACTCAAAGGCGGCACGCATTTCTTCTTGAAGCTGGAAGAATGCGGTGCCATCGCTCAGCATAGGCTGGTTCATAGGCGCTTCTGAAGAGAGGATCGACAATTTGTCGTTCGCGCGCACCATCGCACGCTCGATGAACAAACCGTCAATGCGACTCGGGTTTTCGATGGCGTCAGTCAGTCCACGGCCAGGCTCCAGATCCAGCGCGAGCGCACCCGTGCCGAAATGAACATCAAGATCTAGCAGCGCCGTTGAACGGCGATGACCCTCACTGAACAGCCACGCGAGTGATGATGCGATCATTGATGCGCCCACACCGCCGCGCGCGCCAATGACGGCCGTCATCATGTGCGGCCGATCAACAGCGGCTTCATTATGTTTTGGTCCGTTCAATATTGCATGGGCATGCGCAAACGCATCGCGCAGCTGATCTGCGCTAAATGGCTTGAGCAGATAGTCTTGGATGCCACTCGCGACGAGATCACGGTAAAGGCGCACGTCATTGACTTCCCCCGCCGCGATAACGACCGTACCCGGTTCGCAGACCTCGGCAAGTGCGTTGATATCGTTCAGAGGATCGCCTGATTCTGACAGATCGACGAATAATATGTTCGGGCTTGCGGCAACAGAAAGGGATTGGACTGCATTGCGCAATCCTCCTTTGTGAATCTTTTCGACTTGCCAGCCTTGCTCGGTGCAGACCGGGCGCAGTGCATCAGCCGTTACATCGTCACAGACATAAGCTGCGAACGGTTCGCGCGATGTGGCGCCAGCGCGCGTTGGAGACCATGGAGCGTTCATTATTTGCCTCCCACACTTTCAGTTTTCAAACCAGCTTCACCAGTTGGCACTTTGTCGCGATAGGACTTGATAGCCTTATTCGATGTTGAGGCATCAACACTGCTGCTGCCGATATGCCCCTGAATCAGATCTTCGGGGTTGGCGACCATCGCCGCCAGATTGGTGTTGATGGCGCAACCGAAATTTGAAGAACTGTGCTCGTTCAAATTGGGTGTCGACGGACGGCTCCAGTCTGAACAATTTGGGACTTCAGCCTTGGTGCGACTTACGACCACCCGAACATCACCGGGCGCAATCTGTCCTGAAGTCAGCGGCGCCGTGTCGCTCACGAGCAGGCCATAGCGCGCCGCAATTGCAGTGATCGCCTCTCGTGTCGCGGCTGTGCCGCCTGTGGGGGCGTCAATCGAGACTTTGTCTCCGTAGCCAAGGCGCAAGGAATCAAACCAGCCCCTCAGCCGCTCCAAATCGCCGCGTGCCAGGCCGTCTCCGGCGGCGCCGACGTCAAGTACATAGTCCGTGCGAGTCACGACGGGCTGATGGACCGATTCAAGGCCGCGATTTTCCGTTCCGCAGGCCGCGACCATCAAGCCGAGTCCGATCAGAATTGCCTTATTGGTTGCACGCATGATCTTGTTCTCCATGATCGAAGTTAATTTCCGCTAAATCCAGGCGCGACGCTCGTCCGTGGTGCTTTGCTGGATTGTGCCGCAG
>JBJOLA010000080.1:0-2588 GCA_046045815.1 Pseudomonadota bacterium | reverse complement strand
GATTGGGCTCAATTCCAGTTCGCCTTCCTCGGCCAAAATAGCTTCACCCAGATACAAAATGGCCCCAATGCACGGATAAAAGGGGTCGAAGCGGATGTAAGCTGGCAAGTATTGAATGGCCTTTCGCTATCGGCAAGCGGAGCATTCACAGATGCCAAGACCCGCACAAACCTCTGCAAGGCCGCCGATACGATGCCGGATTGCTCCTCAGCAGGAAACTCTGTTTTGGCACCAACTGGCACGCGCCTGCCGGTGACACCTCAATTCAAGGTGAATGCGTCTGCCCGTTACGCTTGGGAAATGGGTGCTACAAAACCGTACGTTCAAGCTTTTGTTGCACATCAGAGTTCCGCATCTTCTGACATCCGACTGGCGGATGCAGCGGCGCTTGGCAGGATCGAAGGTTATACTACTGCTAATTTTGCGGTGGGGGCCGAGTTTAGCAAATTTTCGGTTGAGCTGTTCCTCGACAACGCATTTGACACCCGTGCACAAATCTCCCGCTTTCAACAGTGTAGCGTTTGTTCACAGCGGACATATATCGTGCCAAACACGCCGCGCACAATTGGCCTGAAACTCGGCACCAAATTCTGATGCTAATCTCTCCGGCGGGTTCAGGCCCGCCGGAGCAATCTCCCCACGAATGAACGGTCTGCGATCACCTCACGCGCGCAGTTGTGGCCTGGTGCGCCGGTGACACCGCCACCTGGGTGCGTGCCTGCGCCGCACATGTAGAGGCCCTTCACCGGCCCACGGTAGGCACCGTTGCCGAGCACAGGTCGCGCGCTCCACAGCTGATCCAGCGACATCGCACCGTGCATGATGTCTCCCCCCGTCAAGCCGAAGCGCCGCTCCAATCCCTTTGGCGAGAGTATTTGCCGCCCGAGGATCGAAGCCCGGAATCCCGGAGCCTGTGCCTCAACCGTGTCGATGATGGTATCCGCAGCGGCACCTTCTTCGGCGTCCCAATCCCGCCCGTCGGGCAGTACCGGCGCAAATTGCTGGCAAAACAAGCTCGCGACGTGTCGGCCAGGCGGGGCAAGGCTATCGTCGACGGTGGACGGAATCAGCATCTCGACAATCGGCTTTTTGGACCAGCCGAACATCTTCGCGTCAGTAAATGCCCGGTCCATATAGTCGAGCGTTGGCGCAATGATGATGCCCGATTGGTGGTGCTCGCCGGGTTCAGGCAGACAGGTAAAGCGCGGCAATTCGCTGAGCGCCACGTTCATCCGGAAGGTGCCGCTGCCCGCTTTGAAGCCCTTGATCCGCCGTGTGAATTCTGGATCGAGATCGCTTGGTTCCATTAACTTCTCGTAGAGCAATTTTGGCCCGACATTCCCAATCACCGTCGATGCCGCAATTTCCTCGCCAGACACGAGCCGCACACCCGCGACCTTGCCGCCATCCACCAGCACGCGCTCAACCGGACTTTCGAGGCTAATCTCCACACCGGCGTCCCGGCAGACCTTGGCCATTGCCTGCGTTATTGCGCCCATCCCGCCGACGGCGTGGCCCCACGCGCCCTTCTTGCCGTTAACCTCACCGAATACGTGGTGGAGCAAGACATAGGCGCTGCCCGGTGTATCAGGTGAAGCATAATTGCCGACCACCGCATCAAAACCGAACGCTGCCTTCACCGCCTCGCTTTCAAACCAGCCATCAAGCAGGGATCGCGCGGATTTTGTGAACAGGTCAAGCACATCGCGCTGACGAGCAAGTGGCAATCGGGCCAGCTTTCGCCCCTGCATCGCGCCGTCAATCAGCGTCTTCACGCCGTCCCCAATGTTGGGTGGGGACTTCATCGCGAGATCGCGCAGCACATCAGCCACGCTTTCCAGCACGTCATAATATTCGGGCAATACTTGCGCATCATGTTCGGAGAAACGGCGGAACTCTGCTTGCGTCCGCTCCAGCCCGCCACCAAGTTTGAGGTATCGCCCATCCTCTTGCGGCAAGAAGTTAGAGATGGGTCGCTCGATCACACGGTAACCGTGATCGGCAAGCTTCATGTCCGCAATCACCTTGGGCTGGAGCAGACTGACGGTGTAGCTCGCCACTGAATTTCGGAAGCCCGGATGGAATTCCTCGGTTACCGCCGCTCCGCCAACGGTGTCCAACCGCTCGACAATGCGTACCTTGAGCCCGGCACGCGCGAGATAAAATGCGCAGACGAGGCCGTTGTGCCCCGCGCCTATGATGAGCACATCAATCATGACCGCATCTCCCGCGCTTCGGGCATGATTGCCCTTAGTTTTCGTGCAAAGTTGCGCAAACAAACCTCGCTCTCCCCGAGTGGCCCGGGCTTATAGGAAGGTGATGCCATGCCCGCCTGGACCCGTTCAATCAGGATGCTATCCTCGGCATTCACCTGTCGGTTAATCCGCCAGTTGAGATAGCGCGCTGCTTTCATCTCGCGCCGATCGTCTGGCAGCGCATAGGCAATTTCGCGAATGATCGTTTGAGTTGGGGAAACGGGAATGAACTGCATGAAATCGACTTGATCAGGATAAATGTCGAATGCCACGTTGGGCCAGAGTTTGAAATACAGCCAGTGGCGCTGCTTGTCCGCAGGCAGATGATCCACG
>JBJOLA010000061.1:0-3034 GCA_046045815.1 Pseudomonadota bacterium | reverse complement strand
CAGTGGCAATTTGCCGAACGCGTGGCGATGTTTGGCCGCTTTGAATGGGCGCTTGGGATTGACGGCATTGCTTTGATGCTGATCCTGCTTTCAGTGTTCTTGATGCCGCTGTGCATCTTGGCGAGCTGGACCGCGATTGAGAAGCGGGTGCCCGAATATATGGCGGCTTTCCTGCTGATGGAGGCGCTGATGATTGGCGTCTTTTCCGCACAGGACATTTTCCTGTTTTACATTTTCTTCGAAGCCGGTCTGATCCCGATGTATCTGATCATCGGCATTTGGGGCGGCGCGGAACGGATCTACGCCAGCTACAAATTCTTCCTCTACACCCTCTTGGGATCGGTGCTGATGCTGATCGCGATGTTGTGGATGGTGCAACAAGCGGGATCGACTTTCATCCCGACGTTGATGGATTTCAATTTCCCCGCGCACGCGCAAACATGGCTGTGGCTGGCGTTTTTCGCATCCTTTGCCGTGAAGATGCCAATGTGGCCGGTGCATACTTGGCTCCCCGATGCGCACGTTCAAGCGCCGACGGCGGGGTCTGTGATCCTGGCGGGCGTGCTCCTAAAGATGGGCGGATACGGCTTCCTCCGCTTTTCCTTGCCGATGTTCCCCGAAGCGAGCGCGCAACTGGTTTGGATCATCTTCGGCCTGTCGATGATTGCCGTGGTTTATACGTCGCTCGTGGCACTCGTTCAATCTGATATGAAGAAGCTGATCGCATATTCCTCCGTCGCGCACATGGCGTTTGTAACAATTGGGCTGTTTACGTTCAATCGTCAGGGCATTGAGGGCGCGATCATGGTGATGTTGGCGCACGGTCTGGTCTCTGCCGCGCTGTTCCTTTGCGTTGGGGTGATTTATGATCGACTCCACACCCGCGAGATCGACCGTTACGGCGGGCTGGCTAACAATATGCCGCAATATTCTTTGTTCTTCATGCTGTTCACGATGGCAAGCGTCGGCCTGCCCGGCACAGCGAACTTCGTTGGCGAGTTTCTGGCTCTGGTCGGCGCGTATGATGCGAACAGCTGGGTGGCGGCAGTCGCGACGACAGGGATCATCCTTGGTGCGGCCTACATGCTCTACCTTTACCGCCGCGTCGTGTTTGGCACTTCGGACAAGTCCGATGCCGCAGCGATGCCCGATCTATCTGCCCGTGAGTGGTTGATCCTCGCGCCAATTGCGGCGGCCACCCTGTGGATGGGTATTTATCCGGAGAGCTTCATGGCCCCGATGCGCGCCGATGTGACTCACCTGCTCGCACAGATTGAGCGTGCTCATCCTGCGGGAGACGCGCGCGTCACCTTGAGCATTGCCAAACCGACCGACGCCGCCCTTGAGGAGCCGCACTGATGATTTCGGCTCTCTCCTTCACCACGCCTGAGTTGATCCTGTCGCTCGGCGGTCTTGTTTTGCTGATGGTCGCGGCCTTTGCTGGTGATCGGTCGACCCGGCTTGTCACGTGGGCAACGATAGGCTTGTTCGCGGTTGCAGGTTTCAGCCTAACCGGCGATGCTGGCCACGGTGGGGATGCTTTTGGCGGACTCTACCGGGCTGACGCATTCGGTGCGTTTGCCAAGGTGTTGATCTACATCGCCGCCGCCGTTTCCGTCGCGATTGCGCCGCGCTTCTTTGCGCAAGGGGACCGGCTCCGCGCAGAATACCCAATCCTGATCCTTTATGCTGCCACCGGCATGGGGATGATGGTTTCAGCGCTGGATATGCTGACGCTGTACGTTGGCCTGGAGCTCAACAGCCTTGCTGCCTATGTGCTGGCCAGTTTCATGCGGACAGATCAGCGCTCCGCCGAAGCGGGACTCAAATATTTCATCCTCGGATCGCTGGCGAGCGGGATATTGCTTTACGGGATTTCGCTGCTTTACGGCTTCACGGGCACGACCAGTTATCACGGCATTGCGACAGCGCTGCAAGGCGGCGTTGGCCTGGGCGCGCTGTTCGGGATCGTGTTCATTCTCGCTGGCCTCGCATTCAAGATCAGCGCAGTGCCGTTCCACATGTGGACGCCAGATGTTTATGAGGGCGCGCCGACACCGGTGACAGCTTTCTTCGCATCTGCACCCAAAGTTGCGGGCATGGCTTTGCTCGTCCGCGTGTCAATTGTCGCGATGGGGCCGGCGACAGGGGCGTGGCAACAGATCATCATCTTCACCAGCCTTGCCTCAATCATCTTGGGCGCAGTCGGTGCGATCGGGCAAACCAACATCAAGCGCCTGTTGGGCTATTCGTCGATAAACAACGTCGGCTTTGCGTTGGTAGGTCTGGCGGCTGGAACCCAGGCGGGCGTTTCGGCGGTTTTGAGCTACATGGCGATCTACGTGGTGATGACATTGGGTAGCTTTGCCTGTGTCCTTCAGATGCGCGGTGCCAATGGCAACCCGATTGAAACCATCTCCAGCCTCGCGGGGCTATCTCAGACCCGCAAATCACTGGCGGCAGCGCTGGCGATCTTCATGTTCAGCCTAGCGGGTATCCCGCCGCTGTTTGGATTTTGGGCGAAGTTTCTGGTGTTTGATGCGGCCGTTGCTGCCGGATTGTTGCCGCTTGCTGCCATCGGCATTGCAAGTTCAGTGATTGGGGCATTCTACTATCTCAAAATCATCAAGACCATGTATTTTGACACGCCGGTTGATGAGATTGCGCCATCTGTCAGTCTACTTGAGCGCGCGATCATGATGGTGGCTGCTGTCATCATCGTTGGCGGTTACCTGGCGATCCAGCCGCTCGGCATAGTGGCTGACGCCGCAGCGAAAGCGCTGTTCTGACCCTGTCGGAGTTGCTTTTGACAGAACACCCCCAATCACCTTGCAAAGCAATCTGCGAACTCATTGTCGTCGCGGCAAAGTGCACGGGCTGCCAACGCACTTTGGCTGAAATTGCGGAATGGAGCGGGGCGACTTCGGCGCGAAAGCGTGAAATTCTTGCACGTATTGCACATGAGGCAGCATAGGATTGCACCCGAGGCGTTCTCAAACGGTGAACATTTTGAAAACCATATTGACAGTTTCGT
>JBJOLA010000035.1:0-4665 GCA_046045815.1 Pseudomonadota bacterium | reverse complement strand
CGCACAATGTGGCAAATCACGTTGCCGCGCGCAACGAAAAAGGGCGGCCTACAAAGACCGCCCTCGTTTCCCAAGGCGCGAATCGCACCTCTCAGGATTAGGGAATTAGACCAGAACAGCGTGACGCTGTCAAGGAAAATTCCTATATTCGAAAAAATAATTCTATCGCGAATAGAATTCGACGACCAGATTGGGTTCCATCTTCACCGGATAGGGCACTTCGTCCAGCATCGGGACGCGGTTGAACGTGACTTTTGATGCGCCGTCGGTGACGACATAATCGGGGATGTCGCGTTCTGGCAGGCTTTGCGCTTCGATTACCAGCGCCATTTCCTGCGCCTTTGAACCGAGCGAAATCACATCACCCACCGAAATCCGGCGCGAGGCAATGTTGCACTTCACATCGTTGACGCGGACATGACCGTGGCTGACAAGCTGGCGCGCGGCAAATACGGTTGGCGCAAACTTGGCGCGGTAAACGACAGATGCGAGGCGGCGTTCGAGCAGGCCGATGAGGTTCTGCGACGTATCGCCCTTCATCCGATCCGCTTCCTGATAGCATTGCTTGAACTGCTTTTCGGTCACGTCGCCGTAATAGCCCTTCAGCTTCTGCTTGGCCTTGAGCTGCAGACCATAGTCCGAAACCTTGCCCTTGCGGCGCTGACCGTGCTGGCCGGGACCGTAATCGCGCTTGTTGACAGGAGATTTGGGGCGGCCCCAGATATTTTCGCCCAACCGACGGTCAAGCTTATACTTCGCGCTATGGCGATTAGACATGATATTTCCTTCAAATGCGTGCTTTTCAGCGTGAACCGGAACCGCGCGGCCATCGTCAAAACGACCGGACACCTGCTTCACCGGAGTGCAGGGTCAATTGCGAAGCGGTGCCCTTAGCGGCTGGCGCGCAAGAGTCAAGGTTTCCGGGCGAGTGACCGCAACGTCCCCCGCAAAGTCCGCACTTCTTGCGCAGACCAGCCCGGCTTGGTTAAAATTGTCCGGAGCGTCCACCGATCAATATGGGCACGGTCTGGCGGGTAGAAATAGCCCGCGCTTTCGAGCAAGGCGTCAAACTGCTCGATCATCCCGTCAAGCTCGGCTTGGGGTGCGGGAGGATCAATCTCGGTTTTGGGCGGGGACGCGAGGTCCGCGCCTTTCGACCATTCGTAAGCGACAAGGATCACCGCCTGCGCCAGATTGAGCGATCCGAACGCCGGGTTGATCGGCACCGTGATGATCGACCGCGCCACGGCAACGTCATCATTTTCGAGGCCCGCCCGTTCCGGCCCGAACAGGATCGCGCTGCGTTCAGGCGCTTGACGGATCGCAGCGGCGGCCTCCTCCGGCGTGACGACCGGTTTAATGAACCCGCGCTTGCGGACGGTGGTCGCGAAAATATGGGTGCAGTCCGCCGTCGCCGCCGCCACGCTGTCAAACACCTGCGCTCGTTCGAGCACGATATCCGCCCCCGCCGCTGCTGGCCCGGCTGAGGGATTGGGCCAGCCATCACGCGGGGAAACGAGGCGAAGCTCGGTCAACCCAAAATTGAGCATCGCCCGCGCGGCCTTCCCGATATTTTCGCCCAGCTGTGGGCGGACGAGGATGATGATGGGGGCCTTCGATACGGGCAGTCGACCATTTGACCCTTCGACAAGCTCAGGGCTCCGTGCTCGATCCCCACTCAGGATAGGCGGGCTAGAATTCCGCTTATCCTGAGTAGGGGCTGAGCTTGTCGAAGACCCATATCGAAGGGCTGGATTTTGAGCCAGCGCACTAATCTTATCCCAGTCCCCGAGGATCAGTGCTTCCTTCTTCGCCTGAGACCAACCCTTGATCCGCGTTTCAAATTCTAGCGCTTCGTGGCGGGTAGAGAAATCACCACACCAAACGAGTTCAACGGGCCTTCGTTTATGAGTGTATCCCGAGAAATCCCCATTTTGATGCTGGGCCAAACGCGCATCCAGATCTTCCGTGTGGCCCACATAGTAACTCTGGTCAGCGCAACGGAGCATGTAGGTGTAAAAACTCACAAATGGGCCCTTCGATACAAGGCTTCGACAAGCTCAGCCTTTACTCAGGATAAGCGGAAGTGAAAATCCGCTCACCCTGAGCGAAGACAGAGGTAAAACTAAGCAAATTCACTCCCCGCCCACATCCTTCACCGCCCCCGCAAATTCCTCAAAATCCTTGGCCTCAGCAAAATCCTTATACACGCTGGCAAAGCGGATGTAGGCAACTGAATCGAGGCCCTTCAGTCCTTCCATCACCATTTCGCCAATCCGCGCAGATGGAATTTCGGGTTCGCCCAACGTCTCCAATTGTCGCTGGATGCCCGTCACCAGCCGGTCGATCCGGGCCTGATCAATCGGGCGCTTGCGGCAGGCGATTGCCACCGAACGGTCAAGCTTGTCCCGCTCAAACGCCTCACGCCGCCCTTCGGATTTGACTACCGTCAGTTCGCGCAACTGGATGCGTTCAAACGTGGTGAAGCGCGCGCCGCAATCTTCGCATTGGCGGCGCCTGCGGATCGATGCATTGTCCTCGGTGGGCCGCGAGTCCTTGACCTGCGAATCCTCATGTCCGCAAAAGGGGCAGCGCAACCCTAGAGACCCGGATAGATGGGGAAGCGCGCGCAGAGATCGGCGACTTCGCGGGCCACGCGGGCCTCAACCTGTCCGTCACCCTCCGCCCCGTTTGTGCGCAGGCCCTCCACCACGTCGGCGATCAATTTGCCGATCTGGTGGAATTCCGCCACACCAAAGCCCCGCGTAGTGCCGGCTGGCGTGCCGAGCCGGATGCCTGAGGTCAGCAGCGCCTTTTCTGTGTCGAACGGGATGTTGTTTTTGTTACACGTGATACCGGCCCGGTCGAGCGCGATTTCGGCATGTTTGCCTTTGGCCTGCTTGGGCCGCAGATCGACGAGCATCAAGTGATTGTCCGTTCCGCCGGACACGATGTCTAGCCCTTGCTCTTGCAAGGATGAGGCAAGCGCCTTCGCATTTGCGGCAACATTTTGCGCGTAGAGTTTGAAGCCGGGCTTCATCGCATCGGCAAAGCAAACGGCCTTGGCGGCGATTACATGCATGAGCGGGCCACCCTGAAGTCCGGGGAAAACGGCTGTGTTGATCTTCTTTGCCATCGCCTCATCATTGGTCAGGATGACGCCCGAACGTGGGCCACGCAGAGACTTGTGCGTCGTTGTCGTTGTCACATGAGCATGAGCAACGGGGCTTGGATGTGCGCCGCCCGCGACGAGGCCGGAGATGTGCGACATATCGACCATGAGCACGGCGCCAATCTCATCGGCGATTTCGCGGAAGCGCGCCCAATCCCAAAAGCGCGAATAGGCGGTGCCACCGGCGACGATCAGTTTAGGCCGATTCTCACGGGCGATCCGCGCGACATCATCCATATCGATCAATTGATCATCTTCGCGCACGCCGTAGGGCACGGGCGTGAACCACTTGCCTGACATGTTCATTGGATGCCCGTGCGTCAGGTGACCCCCTGCGTTTAGATCAAGCCCCATGAATTTATCGCCGGGCTCAAGCAAAGCCAGGAACACGGCCTGGTTCATCTGGCTGCCGCTATTGGGCTGGACGTTGGCAAAGTTGCATCCGAACAGCGCCTTCGCCCGCTCAATCGCTAGCGTTTCAATTTCATCAACATATTCGCAGCCGCCATAATAGCGACGGCCGGGATAGCCTTCGGCATATTTGTTGGTGAGGATCGAGCCTTGGGCCTCAAGCACAGCCTTCGACGTAATGTTTTCCGATGCGATCAGTTCGATCTTGTCCTGCTGCCGGCCAAGTTCTTTGGCGATCCAGCCCGCGATTTCAGGGTCCGCCTCCGCCAGGCCTTGGGTGAAGAAGCCATCAGAGTGAACATGGTTTGCGACGGCTTGGCTGCTCATGCGGGTACTTTCGTGGAGGCAGGGTGGGAAAGCTTGTCAACGCGGCCACTGTGGCGGCCCGCGAGGAAATCGGTGGAGAGGAACGCATCGAGACAGGCCTTGGCCATTTCGGGGCCAATCAGGCGGGCGCCCATCGCAATCACATTGGCGTCGTTGTGTGAACGCGCAAAGCTGGCCGAAAGCGGTTCGGAAACCAGCGCACAACGGCAGGCAGGATTGCGGTTGGCGGCGATAGCAATGCCAATCCCCGATCCGCAAAGCGCCACACCGCGGTCTGCCGCACCCGACGCAATCGCATCGGCAATCTTGTACCCATAGTCAGGATAATCCACCGACGCGCTGTCATAGGGGCCGAGATCATCAATCTCATGCCCGCCGTCCAGCAGATGTTCGATAAGCGCGGCCTTCAGGTCAAATGCGGCATGATCGGAAGCAATGGCAATACGCATGACGAAACGCGGTCCCCGTTGGCTAAGTGGAATCAGAAGCCCGCGATCTAGGGGAATGTGGGGCGATTTGCCACCACATAATGTGTGGAACGAAGAAAATTGGCGCGGGCAGGGAGAGGGGGTGTTGCCGCCGCCCGCGCCTGGATCACGCAAGGGTTTACATTGCATGATCCATAGCGGGGTGTGTCTTCATCATCTTGGCGCAGCCAGGCGCTTTTGCGGCGCGAGCGGGGGTCATCTTGGCGCATTTCGCCATTAGCCGCTTGTCAGCTGCAGACATGGGAGTCATCGCGTGATCGGCCATCG
>JBJOLA010000365.1:0-3909 GCA_046045815.1 Pseudomonadota bacterium | reverse complement strand
TGGCGGGAATGGCGGCGAGTTCAGGAGGGAGGGCATCTGCTTCATAGGTGGGCACCTCCAGCCGGATTAGCGGGAAGAAAGGAACCCCCAAATCAACCGATCCATTGCTACGGTCGACCAGCGCCGCAGCGACGATCACTTTGCCACCTGCCGCTTCTATGGCCTTGATGGCTTCACGTGAGGAAAGACCAGTGGTGACGACATCTTCCATCATCAATACTTTTTGTCCCGGCTTCAGGCGGAACCCCCGGCGCAACTCAAAAACACCTTCCGGGCGCTCCACGAACAGCGCCTCAACGCCGAGCGCGCGGCCCATTTCGTGGCCCGCGATGACGCCGCCCATCGCTGGGGAAACCACGATATCAATCTCGCCCCGAAGGCCTGCAGGCAGTGTGGCGACAAGTGCTTCTGCCAGCCGCGCGGCGCGCGCAGGATCGGCCAGAACCCGGGCACATTGAAGATAGCGTGAGCTTCTAAGCCCGGATGACAGGATGAAATGCCCCTCCAGCAGTGCCTCTGCCGCCCTGAATTCTGCCAATACCTGGTCTTCCGTCACCGTCTTCTGCTCCTTTAGCCGCATCGCTTTTGATAGAGACGCGGCGCGCATCTCGCAAGCAGGTGAAAAAAGTCCCTCAATCCGCTTGAGGCTCGCGAAAGTCGCGCGTATAGGCCCGACGCAAAGCGGGTATTGGCGAGAAGATTCTTTCTTCTAACACGGTATAACCCGGGGGTATCAGACGGAAGCATCTATGATCAAAATCAAATCCTTCGCTATCGCACTTGGCTTGGCATTCACGCCCGCCCTCGTCTTCGCTCAAGCGCCCATCGCTATGGCTCCAGCACCCGTTGCGGTGCCTGCGACGCCGGTGGTTAGCACGACGACGGCTGTACCGGCTAAAGCTGAAGCGAAACCATCCGTGACGTCGATCGGCACGTCTGCCCCGGTGCCCGGTATCGGTCAGCCGATTGAGGGAAAGATCGGCATCCAGCCCCAAGTCACCACGCTTGGTGAACGGGCGCTGTGGATGCACGATATCATCCTCGTCCCGATGATGATCATTATTTCGTTGTTTGTCCTCGGCCTGATGTTGTTTGTGGCCGGGCGCTTCCGCCGCAAGTCCAATCCTGTAGCATCCAAAACATCCCACAATACTTTGATCGAAATCGTCTGGACGTTGGTGCCGGTGTTGGTGCTGATCGGTATTTCAATTCCGTCGATCAGCCTGCTTGCGGCACAGTTCAAGCCGCCGACGGATCTGACCGATGCCAAGGGCAACGTGACCAAGGTTGTGACGCTCAAAGCCATCGGCAACCAATGGTATTGGACATATGAATATCCCGATCTCGGCGTCGATTTGACTGCCAATATGCTGCCGGATGCCCAGGCGAAGGCCAACGGCGAACCCCGTCTGCTGGCCGTTGATCAGCGCGTCTTGCTTCCCGTCAATACGCCGATCAAGCTGCTGACCACCGGCGCGGACGTGATCCACAGCTGGGCGGTGCCCGCATTCTGGATCAAGCTGGACGCAGTTCCCGGACGGATTAACGAAACCAGCTTCACCGTTGACAAAGAAGGTGTGTACTACGGCCAATGCTCAGAGCTTTGCGGCGATAAGCACGGCTTCATGCCCATCGGCGTTGAAGTGGTGAGCAAAGAAAAATTTGCACAGTGGGTGCGCGCCAAGGGCGGGCACATGCCGGGTGACGTGACCGCTGCCGTGACGGCAGGCCCCACCACCCCCGCTACAATTGCTGCGCCTGCAGCCGCCAAGAATTGAGGGTATAAGACATGAGTGCAACTACTACCGCCGCATTTGATGCCCACGCGCATGATCACGCGCACGATGATCACAAGCTCGGCTTTTTCGAGCGTTGGTTCATGTCGACCAACCATAAAGACATCGGTACGCTCTATCTGATATTCGCGATTTTTGCGGGCATCATTGGTGGCGCGATCTCAGGCGTTATGCGCGCTGAGCTCGCGGCTCCCGGCATCCAATATATGGAATATTGGGCGGGCGTTGGCGGCAATCCGCTGCATACGTGGAATGCCTTCATTACTGCGCACGGCCTGATCATGGTGTTCTTCATGGTCATGCCTGCAATGATCGGCGGCTTTGGTAACTGGTTCGTGCCGATCATGATCGGTGCGCCGGATATGGCCTTCCCGCGGATGAACAATATTTCGTTCTGGTTGCTGGTTCCGGCCTTCATGCTTCTGCTCGGATCGCAGTTTGTTTCAGGCGGTTCGGGTAACGGCGCTGCAACAGGCTGGACCGTTTACGCGCCGCTTTCCACCAGCGGCTCACCCGGACCTGCGGTTGATATGGCGATTCTGGCGCTCCACTTGGCGGGTGCTTCCTCCATTCTGGGCGCGGTGAACTTCATCACGACGATCTTCAACATGCGCGCGCCGGGGATGACGTTGCACAAGATGCCGCTGTTCGTCTGGTCGATTCTTGTGACCGCATTCCTGCTGCTGCTGGCACTTCCCGTGCTCGCCGCTGCAATCACGATGCTCTTGACCGACCGTAACTTCGGTACGACCTTCTTTGATGCCGCAGGCGGCGGTGATCCCGTTCTCTATCAGCATCTCTTCTGGTTCTTCGGGCACCCCGAAGTCTATATCATGATCCTGCCGGGCTTCGGCATGGTCAGCCAGGTGATCTCGACCTTCTCGAAAAAGCCAATCTTCGGCTATCTCGGGATGGCCTATGCGATGGTCGCGATTGGTGTTGTGGGCTTCATCGTGTGGGCGCACCACATGTTCACCACCGGCATGGGCGTGAACACAAAGATGTACTTCACAGCCGCAACGATGGTGATTGCGGTGCCAACCGGCATCAAGATCTTCAGCTGGATCGCAACAATGTGGGGCGGCTCGCTCTCGTTCAAAACACCAATGATGTGGAGCTTGGGCTTCATCTTCATGTTCACGGTGGGCGGCGTCACCGGCGTTCTCCTCGCGAACGGTGGCATCGATAATTATATGCATGACACTTATTATGTGGTCGCGCATTTCCACTATGTGCTTTCGCTCGGCGCGGTGTTCTCGATGTTTGCGGGCTTCACTTACTGGTTCGGCAAGATGTCGGGACGTCACCTCTCGGAGACGCTGGGTCAGATCCATTTCTGGCTGTTTTTCATCGGTGTGAACATCATCTTCTTCCCGCAGCATTTCCTCGGCCTTCAAGGCATGCCGCGCCGCATTCCGGATTATCCCGATGCACAGGCATATTGGAACCACATCTCCTCGCTTGGCTATCTGGTGATGGCGTCTGGCATGGTCGTGTTCTTTGTGAACGTGGCTTATGCGCTGATCGCGGGCAAGAAGGCGGAAGACAATTATTGGGGTGAAGGCGCCACCACGCTGGAGTGGACGCTTTCAAGCCCGCCGCCGTTCCACCAGTTTGAGACATTGCCGAAGATCGACTGATGTTTTCCGTACATCCTGAGTGGAGACTGAGCTTGTCGAAGGCTCGTATCGAAGGACGCCGCAAATGGCCCTTCGATACACCATTTCGACAAGCTCAATGGCTACTCAGGATAAGCGGTTTCCCTAACTTATGAAGTGACGTTTGCGCGCATGCCAACATCTACGTTGCCAAACTCTGCGAAAACCGTCTCGGCAAGCCTTCCTGCCGACTGGCGCGATTTTCTGGCGCTCACGAAGCCGCGCGTCATGAGCCTAGTGGTGTTCACCGGGCTCTGCGGGCTGCTGGCGGCACCGGTCTCGATCAATCCGGTGCTGGGCTTCACGGCCATCCTGTGCATCGCTCTCGGCGCTGGGGCGTCGGGCGCACTGAACCAGTGGTATGAAGCTGATATCGACGCGCTGATGAAGCGCACCGAGAATCGTCCTCTACCTGCGGGCCGGATGGACAAACAGTCCGCGCTCCATTTCGGGGT
>JBJOLA010000358.1:0-5415 GCA_046045815.1 Pseudomonadota bacterium | reverse complement strand
GGTGCGGAAATTCGGAAAACCGCCGTTCCAGAAAAATTCTCCCCTAAACCAACTCAAGCCGCGCGGGCACATATTTGTGAAAAGGGGTGCCGACAAACTTGTCCTTGTTTTCGATCGGCGTCAGTTCGTTGGGCGAAACCCCGCGAGCCTCGTTCGCGCCGTTGGCATCCGGGTGAGACATGCCAAGGCCATTGGGCAATGAGATCGTGCCCGGTAGCTGTCGTTCATCATAACAAATATCGACGATTGCTTCGCCAGCCTTGGTGATAATCTTGATGTTGCCGCCATCCGCCACGCCGATTTTTGCTGCGTCATCAGGATGGATTGCGAGTGACGTCGCATCATTGCTGTCGAGCCAGGCGGGATCGCGAATGGCGCAGTTCGCGGTATTGGCCCGGCGTTCGCCCGCCGCGAGGGTGACCCGGTCGATTTCATCGCGACCTTCGGCGATATGGGGCCGATCCTCGACTTTCACGGTGTCGCCAACGCCCGCATCGCCCACGCGGGCAGCTATCCGACCACCGCCAACTGGAAACTGGTCGTCGAAAATTTCTTCGAATGCTATCACTGTGTCCCTTCGCACCCCGAATTTTGTTCGATGCACGCGGCGGACACTCTCGTTGCGGTGGGGGCGGGGCCAAGTTCGGGGCCAGCCGACGCCATCGCCAGCTTCGCCCCTAACTTGAAGGCTTGGGAAGACAGCGCCAGCGCACTCGGTCGCCCCATTGGCACCATCGATGAGCCACCCGAGAGCAGCCACCTCCGCCTCCTCATGCAGCGGATGAACAAGCCCGGCTGGGCTGCCGAAACTCAGGACGGCACTGCCCCCGCGCCGCTCATGGGCAAGCGTAACAGCCCCGACGGCGGGCGGATGCACCTAAGCTTCAGCCCGTTCAGCCAGATTGTTGCCGACGATCATTTCGCGATCCTGTTCCTCTTCACCCCGCGCGCCGCGATGCAGTCCGACGTGGAGATGATCTGGCTCGTCGACGGCCGCGCCACCGAGGCAGAGGTTGATATCGAAAAAATGATCTGGGGCTATCACGCCACCACGAGCCAAGACAAAATCATCACCGAGAATAATCAGGCGGGGATCATGTCCAGCCGGTATCGCCCCGGGCGCTATTCGGATCAGGAGGGCAGCGTGGTGAAGTTTCAGCAGTGGTATCTGGGGCAGTTTGGGCTGGACCGGGCGGGGTGAAGGGCGGGTGTGCGGGATGACGAGCTCGCTTCATCCCAAAATCCAATCCCTAAGCCGCCGCTGGCCCTTCGAACTTTTCGATCACCCAATCCTCGGCCTGGGCAGAGGCGATCCAGTCTTGCATCCAGGGGTGGCTGATCACGGCCTGCATGTATGGAATCGCGAACTGGGCGACGGGGAGGGAGTAAGTGATGAAGCGGGTGACGACGGGCGCGAACATCACGTCTGCTGCGCCGAAGCTCCCGAACAGAAATTCACCTTCGCCGCCGTAACGCGCCCGGGCTTGTGCCCAGATTTCCATGATCCGTTCGATGTCGGCACTCACTTCTGGCGCAGGGGCACCGGACGGCGGAAAGATGCGGCGGGTGTTCATACCGTGGATGCGCCGCAGGTTGGCAAAGCCGGAATGCATTTCCGCACACATCGAACGCGCCATTGCCCGCGCGCCTTCATCAAAGGGCCAGAATTTATCTCCGCCCGATTTCTCGTTGAGATATTCGATGATTGCCAGACTGTCCCAAACGACAATCTCCCCGTCCCACAGGATCGGAACCTTGCCCGATGACGGCGCGAATTCATCGCCTTCGCGGCGCTTTTCCCATGCCTCATCATAGAGCGGGACAACGACTTCTTCGAACTCCAGCCCGGAAAGTTTGCACGCCAGCCAGCCGCGCAGCGACCAGCTGGAGTAAGTTTTGTTACCAATAAAAATTTTGAGCATTGGTCCGCTTACCGCGATGCATAGAGCTTCACCAGATCAAACAGATAATCCCGCCCCTCATATAGCGATTTCACCCGCAGCCGCTCGTTGAGGCCGTGCGCGCCATTGCCATCAGGTTCGGCGAAGATGCCAGGGATGCCGTAAGTCGGGATGCCAATCGCGGCGAGGAAGATGCCGTCGGTTGCGCCGGTGGACATCGTCGGCAGGATCGGCACACCGGGGAAATATTTGCGGGCCAGTTCGTTCGCCGGACCCGTGATTTTGGGATCAAGCGCGGGTGGCTTGGCGATCGGGCGGACGGGCGGCACCGGCGTGATGCTCACCTTGGCATTGTTGATTGCCGTGGCAAGCGCTGCTCGGGTTGCGTCTGGTGTCTCGCCTGGAAAGGCGCGGCAATTGATCAAGGCGCCGGCGCGTTGAGGCAGAGCATTCATTGCATGGCCGCCGTCAAGCATCGTCGCCACGCAGGTTGTCCGCAGCATTGAATGCCAGCTCGGATCGCGCGAGACGATGCTGTTCGCCGCCGCGTCGTTTGGATTGCCGAGCAAGTCGGTGATCGCCTTGCCGATCTCTCCGCCTTTGGCTTTGGCGATGTTACCAAAGAAGGTGCGGGTGGTGTCGGTAAACTGGACCGGGAATTCGAGACCCTGAACCGCCGTGAGCGCCTTCGCCAGATCATAGATGGCGTTTTCGGGCACGGGGCGAGAGCTATGTCCGCCGGGATTGGTCGTCTCCAGCCGGAAATTCTGAACGGCTTTCTCGCCAACCTGCAACGCGAGCGCGACATGATTGCCCTGCGCGTCATTCGCGCCACCGCCGCCTTCGTTCAATGCAAATTCCGCCGCAATCAGCTCGGGGCGGTTTTTCGTCAGCCACTGCGCGCCGTTGAAGGCATAAGTCGTTTCTTCCCCACAGGTAAGCGCCAGCTTGATCGTGCGCTTGGGCTTATACCCTTGGGCCTTGAACCGGGCGAGCGTATCCACCCAGACGGCGGCAAGCCCCTTCATGTCGGCGGTGCCGCGCGCATAGAAAAAACCATTCTCTTCGATCAGCTTGAACGGATCACGCGTCCAATCCTCACGCTTGGCCTCCACCACGTCGATATGGCCGAGCAGAAGCATTGGCTTGGCGCGGGCATCGCCGCCCTTCATCACAGCGACAATCCCGCCTTCTTTGGGATGATCGGGTTCGGAGAAATAGGTCAGGTCGGCGTCAGCAAAACCCGCAGTCTTCAAATGTGCCCCCATCTTTGCGGCGGCTTCGGTGCAGCTTCCGGCAGAGAGCGTTGTGTTGGTTTCGACCAAATCCTGATACAGCGCGCGGAACGTCGCCTGATCGGGGCGCAGCGTTTGCGCCGATACGGGAATGGCTGTGGCGGCAGTCACTATTGTTGCGAGAACGGATTTGATTCGCATTGCCTGTCTCCCGATTGATCTTCAATTTGTCGTGCTGAACTTGTTTCAGCATCCATGCCTCATTCCAACCGACTGGTGCAAGCGGAACGATGGACCCTGAATCAAGTTCAGGGTGACGAACAAGAGATTATCCCACCGCTTCCATTACGGCGGCGCGCAGTTCTGGAATGCCCAATCCCTTTTCGGCGGACGTTGAGATGATATCGGGGTGGGCTGCCGGGCGTTTGCGGACCTCGGCAATCGTTTCGGCCAGCACCTTTTCAAGCTCGGTTTCCTTGATCTTGTCCGTCTTCGTCAGGACAATCCGGTAACTAACAGCAGCAGCATCCAGCATCCCCATCACGTCGCGATCAACATCCTTCACCCCGTGGCGGCTGTCGATCAGGACGAGGGTGCGTTTGAGCACTTGCCGCCCGCGCAGGAAATCATTGATCAGGAAACGCCATTTCTTGACGACATCCTTAGGTGCGGTCGCGAAGCCGTAACCCGGCATATCGACCAGACGGAACTTCAGTGGTTCCCCTACATCAAAGAAGTTCAGCTCCTGTGTCCGGCCGGGCGTGTTCGACGTCCGCGCGAGACCATTGCGATTGGTCAGCGCGTTGAGCAGCGATGATTTGCCGACGTTGGAACGCCCCGCGAAGGCAATCTCATTCACATCCGGCTGGGGGATATGTTCCAGCGTTGGCGCGGATTTCAGGAAGGTGATCGGCCCACTGAAAATCTTGCGCGCTGCCTCCATCTCGTCATCGGAAAAGCTCATGTTAGGAACGTCATTCCCGCGAAGGCGGGAACCCATTCGCAACACTCTATCCGGTTACGCTCTGGAAAATAGATTCCCGCCTTCGCGGGAATGACGGGATTGGTAAAGCTCATGTTGCCGGTGCCGTTTTGAGGCCGGGATGCCGCGAATAGAGCCACTTCTGCTGCGCGATCACCAATATGTTGGTCGTCGTCCAATAGAGCAGCAGCCCCGACGCGAAGGAAGACATGACGAACATCATCATCCACGGCATGATCGCAAACATCTGCGCCTGAGCGGGATCAACCGGCGCGGGATTGAGCTTGAACTGGAGGAACATCGTCACGCCGAGCAGCAGCGCAAGCACACCGATTCCCAGCATTGCGGGCGGCGTAAAGTTCAACAGGCCAAACAGATTGAGGAAATGCGCAGGGTCTGGCGCGGAAAGATCCTTGATCCACAGGATGAACGGTTGGTGCCGCATTTCAATCGACACACTCAACACTTTGTAAAGCGCGTAGAAGATCGGGATTTGCAGGATCATCGGCAGACAGCCCGCCATCGGGTTGACCTTCTCCCGCTTGTACAGCTCCATCATCTCCTGCTGGAGCTTGACCTTATCATCCTTATACCGTTCCTGCAGCACTTTCATCTTCGGCTGAACGGTGCGCATTGCGGCCATGCTGCCGAATTGCTTTTGCGCAATCGGGAACATCGCGCCGCGCACGATCACCGTCATTGCCATGATCGCAAGGCCGAAGTTGCCGAACAATTTGAACAGCCAATCGAGCAGATAGAAGAAGGGCTTGGCGAGAATCTCGAACCAGCCCCAATCAATCGCCTTCCCGAACAGCGGCAGGCCGAGTGCCTTTTGATATCCGTCGAGCACGGCGACTTCCTTGGCGCCCGCAAACAGATGCGTCGTCGTGGTCATCGCCTTGCCCGGCTGCAGGATCATCGGCGGTAGAGCAAACTCAGCCTGATAGCTGCCGTTGCCCGCGCGAAAGCCCGTGTCTGCCTGAACATCGGCAGACGGTGAGATTGCAGCCAGCCAATATTTGTCGCCAAAGCCGAGCCAGCCGCCCTTGGTGGAAAAGCGCGTGCCAGCGGCGCCGGCTTCATCCAGATCAGTGAACGCAACGCCGTAATTCGCCGCGCCGTTGAACACGCCAATGGGGCCTGTGTGGTTGGTCCAGGCGGATGGGTCTGTTGAGACGTGATCACGGCTAACAAAGGCATAGCTGCGCGCGGCGACTGGGCCAGTGCCCGCATTGGTTACGCTCTGATCAACGGTGAACATGTAGGAGGTATCGACAGCGATCTTGATCCGGAATGT
>JBJOLA010000354.1:0-7494 GCA_046045815.1 Pseudomonadota bacterium | reverse complement strand
CCGGGAAGTTTGACGATGCTCTTGATCGTAAAACTCGCGCCGGTTGAGCTAACCCTCGTATTGACGATCCGGACCCCAATATCGCCCCGCCACCGATCACCCGAGAAATCGGCCTGAAGATATCCAGCCCAGGTTTTTTCGCTGATCCGGAAGGACTGTATCGGATCAAATTGTATGATTTGCGTTGAATATCCGGTCGGATAGGGCAATCCCGTATTGGGATCGAGGATCGCGGGGTTGTTGTCTGCGCGCGGCAAAGCGGCAAGATAAGTGTCGATATCGAACACGGGGAAATTACGCGGAAAATTTCCGGGCCTGTCGCGCAGCAATCCAGTGACCGGAAAAGGCCGGATGACACTCGCGCCAATTTGGCCAAAGGTAAAAGGATAGCCGCAATAATTACATGATGTCGTAAAGGCGTTGTCGACAACACTTTCATCTTTCCGTCGGTCCGTCAGGGCGACACCGAACTTGATCGCGCGAAGGCCAGAATCGGCAAAATCATAGGTGCCATCGAGTTTCAGGCCGAAAGTGCGATCCTTGAGATTATCGCCTTGTATGCCGATATAATGTGCACGGAAATCATCATTGGTCGCTTGACTCAAGGTTCGCCCACCCGGGATTGTGATGGCCAAATCCGGCAGTCCGTTGTCGCGGCTGGCATATACTGCGCTCGCCCCAGTGATGCCTGCGACAACAAAGCGGTTCTGCCCCCCTGTATTTCGTGTAGCCTGGCCTTGATAACCGTCGAACACCAAGGACAGGCGGTCACTTGGTTTCCAGTCAATATGTGCGCCAACCTGATAAGTGTTAACTTTGCGCGGCTCATCGGTGGTCAGCACTTCGGCCACAAGGTCCGTGAGCGCGAAATTTGTGACAACACCATTCGCATCCGCTTTGACGCTTCCGGGGATCCATTTCTGGCCCAGTGTCGGATCTGCCGGATCAAAGGCGTTAACGTCATTGCGCGGACTCAAGAAGTTTGACTGGCGATAATTATGCTCATCTTCGGTATAATGGCTGTAAATGCCGTCAACTGTGATCGCCAGTGAGTCCGATGGCTTATACTGGTAGGAGCCCGAAAGGCCGAGCCGTGTGCGTTCCCCCAGCACAACGCCGTTGCTGTAAAAGAGCGGCCAGATATATTGCTTGCCGTCTGCGTCGATAACGCCATTCCCGTTAAAGTCGGTTTGCTGCCCAAGCTCACTGTCCTGCGCAGGAGAAAATTCGCCGAGATTGTCGGTCCTGATCTTGGCTTTGGAATAGGTCGCCGAGATCAGCAGGCCCATCGTGGCGTCTGCAAAGGTCGTGCTGACAACGCCTGATGCCTTGTAGCCGAATTTCTTCGATAGATCTCCGTAGCTTCCTTCGACATTTGCTGAAATATGGAACCCTTTGTTGTCCAATGGGCGCGCGAGGCGGAGATCAATATTGCCGCCGATACTCCCTTCGAGCGCCGATGCCTGGACGGCTTTTCTGACTTCAGCGCCGGAAATCATCTCGGATGGCAAGACATCGAACGCGAAGGAACGATCTTTGGTGTCGGTTGGCAAGATGCGCCCATTGAGCGTCGTGATCGCAAAATTTTCTCCCAGCCCGCGCACGGTGATGCTTTTACCCTCTCCGCGGCCGTCACGACCAACCGTGATGCCCGGGATGTTGCCCAACGCTTCAGCTACGTTGCGGTCAGGGAATTTGCCGAGCTCTTCGGCCGAGATGGTGTCGACAATCGTAGAGGCATTGCGCTTGGCCTCGATCGAGCGGAGCAAGCTCCCCCGAACACCCGTCACAATGATTTCATCATCCGCAGCACCATCTGAACCCGCAGCCGTCTGCGCCATCAGCGGCGTTCCACCCGCAAAAAGCGCCGTAGCGCCAAGCAATATGGTCAAAGTCCGACGGACGAAGCGCATCATGAATCTCCCTTTTGCCGCGAGGTTGACGCACATAGGCGCCACCTGAATGGTCTATTGGCATTTCACTAAGTTTCGATATGTATCGTTTTATAATAATTATCAACCCCAATCGTTCATTGTGGCGTGTTCATGCGTTATAGCGAACCATAGTTGGAAATCCCGCCTGACATTCCCTATGGGATCGCACAACAGGAGATGAAAATGCGCGATACCAGTGCACGCCGACAGCAAATTGTCGCCATGATTCAGGATCGCGGCAGCGTTCAGGTCATTGGCCTATCGGCGCAATTCGCGGTGTCGACCCAGACGATTCGCAAAGATCTGCTCTATCTCGAAGAACGCGGCGTTGCGACGCGCTGTTATGGCGGCGCCATTTCATCGCAGTCTGTGGGGATTATTGCGGAAACAGCGGTTGAGGCAAAGCGTAGCTTACGTGCGAGCGAGAAGGAACGGATCGGCCGCGCTGCCGCTGCATTAGTGCGTCCCGGCGATTCGATCATCCTCGATTCCGGGACCACTACGGCACAGATTGCGCGTTTCCTTCCCGATAGCGAAGACATCATTGTTGTCACGAACGATGCCGAGGTGCTGGCTCAATTGATGACCAAGGAACATATTCAGATTGTCGTTCTCGGTGGCGCACTTCGCAGGAAAAACATGGCGTTTTACGGCGCACAAACCGAAGCGGCGCTCGACGGTCTGCATGTCGACAAGCTCTTCCTTGGCGTCGACGGGCTTGATTTGAAGAAGGGGATTACCACGCACTATGAAAGCGAAGCGATCCTCAACCGCAAGATGGCGAGCGTTGCCGATCATGTGATTGCAGTTTCAGACAGTTCAAAATTCGGCCGTATTTGCCTCCACCGGATTATCGGCGTTGATGCGGTCGATTTATTGATCACCGACGCCGCCGCTCCGGCAGACTTCGTCAGCGCCAGCGAAGCGCAAGGGTGCAAAGTGATGGTCGCGCGCTAGTTGCCGCCTTTTCCCAAATACACTCGCTGGGCATTGTTCCAGTAGATTTTGTTGATCACCGCGCGCGGCAAACCCAGCCCCTGAACTCGCTTCTTCAGATCGGCAATATTTTGCGTGGTGGGCGTCGCGAGATACTGCCAGTCAGACCGCCAAGCGTTGTCGGTGTCGCGCAGGGTATCCCTCACCTTGTCGGTCGGATTGATTGACGCATCACTTCCGTACATCAACCGGTCCTGGTATTTGATGAAAAATGCTCGCACTTTCGCCCGGTCCGCTGCTGACTGATATTGGACCTGCGTCATTCGCGCGGCGAGATCGACAACGGCTTTCGGGTGTGCATCGAAAAAGATGGCAAGGCGATCAACGCTCCATTCTAAACTAGCCATGTGTGCGCCGACGAAACGCAGAGCGGGGTGCCGCGCCAGAAATGCATCACGCGCGCCCATCTGTTCTTCGTAGCTCGGCTGATCGGGGTGGAGAAATATGTGATATTGGGGATGCTCCTTGAAATAGCTGCGATCATTCTCCGTCGTCATCTCGTCGAGCGGAAGCCAGCAGTTCTTCGGCTCTCCTTGATGGCCAATTAGCGGCACATCCAGCGCCATGATATGGGCAATCACTGGATCGAAAGCAGGATTGTCAATCATGATCAGCCTGCCCGTTGCATCTTTTTCGATCATGCCGATGTTCTTCCAAACCTTGACGGCAACGGCACCAGCCTTGATTGCTGTCGTCAGTCGGCCGTTGGTTCGGCTAGCCCAATTCCCCTCACCCCAACCTTTCATAGAAAAGGTCGTTGCGAATTGTACCTGGCTAGGGTGCGCGCGGTGGAGGGTTTCGGCAATGGCGGCCTGACGATCAATTGTGGGGAAATCCGGATAGTCGACGTTGATTGTAAGGAGATTAAATCCATCCCGCTTGGCCAGAGCTGCAAAGGCTTCTGGCGCGGCATTGATATGGACATGCGCGTCGAACTTCCTCACCCTCGCAAAATCGGCCAGGCTATAATGCAAAGCAGGCATGGCGGGCAGTGCTTTGGAGGCAATCGTTCCGGCAAGGAGGGCGCTGGCAACCATTGCGAGGCGCGCGACACGTGTTTCGTTTCGTTGCATCTTTCACCTCACAAGTTTCTTTTTATTTGCATTATCGCGGGTGGAAGTGCAACCTATTGTGGGTGACGCCCGCGCCGAAGAAGGCAAGGAGAGCCGTGTGACCAAGACAGCAGCCTTTACCGCCTCCAGACGTGCTGTCCTTGCCTATGCGGCGAGCGCCTTTGGGTTGCCCGCCATCGTCCGCGCCGCCGCCATAGGATCAGCGAAACCGCCATCAATGGGTGGACGTGGCGGAATCCGGATCGAGTTTGACACGATGATGCGTACGCGCATCCTCTCTCAAATCGGCGGATCGGCTATGGCGATCACCGGCTTCGACGAAAGTGAGTTTGTCGTCACCGACAAGGAACAGAAGGAATCTCTATTCGTGCTGACCGATGCCCGGTCGAATCGGGTTCGAGATCAGCGCGGACAAGGCATGCGTCATGTTGTGCGCGGCGAGATTTCGGACGGGTTGGAAAAGACCGTGACGATCACGATCTACGACAGTGCACCGACTATGGCGGCGATGCGGGTGTCGTATCGCAACATCAGTCGCGCGCCCGTCGCGATCAAAAAATGGGTGAGTGGCGCGCATTTGATCCCGCCGGGTGCGGCGCATGGCCCCACCTTCTGGTCATGGCATGGGGCCAGCCACGAAGATCGCCGTGACTGGATACTGCCGGTTGATCCCGGCTTTGAACAGCGCAATTTCATGGGCATGAACGCGTCAGACTATGGCGGCGGCACACCTATTGTCGATGTGTGGCGGCGCGATGCCGGATTGGCAGTTGGACATTTGGAAACGGTGCCGAAGCTGGTGGCGTTGCCGGTTGCCGCGACTGCCAGCGGGGCATCGCTGCACTTAGAATTTGAAGCGCTGGTGACACTTGCCATCGGGCAGTCAGTTGAGACGTTTGAAACATTTGTCTCTGTGCACCACGGCGATTGCTTTGCCACGCTCACCACGTATCGCGATGTGATGGCGATGAAGGGACTGGAGCAAGGACCGATCCCCTTAGCATCATATGAGCCTGTCTGGTGTGCGTGGGGCTATGATCGCAACTTTAACACACAGGAAATCATTGATACGCTGCCCAAGGCCAAAGCGCTCGGTCTTGAATGGGCGGGACTTGATGATGGGTGGCAGACGGCAGAGGGTGACTGGAACCTCGATCGCAAGAAGTTCCCACGCGGTGATGCAGATATGGCGGCATTTTCGGATGCCGCTAAAAAAGCTGGGCTTAAGCCCAAACTCTGGATCGCACCGCTGGCAGTCGATCCCGGAACGGACCTACTGCATGATCACACCGATATGCTCCTGCTCGATAAGGACGGCGCAGTGCAGGATGTTACATGGTGGAACGCCTTCACTTTATGTCCGGCCTATCAACCCACAATCGACAACGCCCGGTTACTCATCCGCAAGATACTCACGACCTGGGGTTATGAGGGATTGAAACTCGACGGACAGCATCTCAACGGCGTCGCGCCGTGCTACAATCCGGCACATAAACATGCTAGACCAGAGGAGTCGGTTGAAAAGCTCCAGCTGTTCTGGAAGGCCGTCCATGATGAAGCGCGAGCGATCAAGCCTGACGTGGTGATCGAAATCTGCCCTTGCGGCACGTCCCAATCTTTTTTCAACATGGCCTATCAAAACCAGGCGGTCGGATCTGATCCGCTCTCGTCTTGGCAGGTGCGACTAAAAGGCAAGACATTGAAGGCGTTGATGGGGCCGCAGGCACCTTATTGTGGTGATCATGTCGAGCTTTCGGATGGCGGCAATGATTTTGCTTCTTCCGTCGGGATCGGCGCGGTGGTCGCTACCAAATTCGCGCTACCGGGATATCCAATTCCGGAGCCCGCGTTGGCGCTGACGCCGGATAAGGAGAAGATCTGGGCCAAATGGATCGCGCTATACCGAGAAAAAATGCTGTCAACGGGCACCTACCGCGGCGCCCTCTACGATATCGGCTTTGACAAACCAGAGGGGCATGCCGTCGAAAAGGATGGGGTGATGCACTATGCCTTTTTTGCAACCCGCTGGACTGGCCCGATCGAGCTGCGCGGGTTGAAAGCGGGGCGCTACACAGTGACCGACTATGTGAACAGCAACGCGCTGGCTGAGGTGACGTCCGCAGCGCCGTGGTTGGATGTTACGTTCACCAAATTTCTGCTGATCGAGGCGCGACCAAACCGCGCGTGAGCCAAATATGGGGAAAGTGATATGCCAAAAACGTGGCTCATTTATGCTTTGCTTACCACTGTTTTATGGGGTGTTTGGGGCGCCTTTACTGGAATATCAACGCAGCGTAGTTTTCCGGATACATTAGTTTATTGTGTATGGTCACTGACGATGGTTGTGCCCGCGCTAATCGTGCTTAGCCGCGTTGGTTGGCAGCTTGAACGCGACGCCCGGTCAATCATCTATGGGTTGATTATCGGGCTGCTCGGGGCAGGCGGGCAGATGCTGCTTTTCCACACGGTAAACATCGGCCCCACATATCTGATCTTTCCGATCATTTCGCTATCGCCTGTCGTCACGATCTTCTTGTCCTATGTGTTGCTGCGTGAGCGGACCAACTGGGTTGGCGTTGTGGGGATTTTGCTCGCGCTCATAGCATTGCCACTGTTCGATTTCTCTTTAGGCAGCGGCGATGTCGGCCATGGTAGCTGGTTCGTGTTTGCGCTGCTCATCATGCTGGCCTGGGGATTGCAGGCCTATTTCATGAAGTCCGCCAATCGCACGATGAGCGCGGAGAGCATCTTCTTCTACATGATGATCACTGGACTGATGCTCGCGCCAGTTGCGATGATTATGACCGACTGGTCGAAGCCGATCAATATGGCAGCGGATGGCCCGTGGCTGGCTGCCGCAATTCAGTTACTCAATGCAATAGGCGCCCTGACCCTTGTCTTTGCGTTCCGCCACGGCAAGGCAATCGTCGTTTCACCGCTCACCAACGCAGGCGCGCCGCTTTTGACAGCGGTGATCTCACTCGCTGTGCTGGGTGTGGTACCAGCGCCCCTCAAGGTCGTCGGGCTAGTATTGGCGACATTTGCGGCGATCCTCTTGGCAATTACGCCCGAGGAGGAGGCCGTTGCGGCATCGCCACACTGAAACATTTTAAATTTCATTTTCATTCTTTTGATTGTTTTTTGGAGCATTGTAGCATAGACCCGATGTGGCGGACGCTCAGACAGAGGATTTCGATGAAGGCGATTTTAGACATGATCTCCCGCCACAAGGCCGGGCAACATGTCGGCATAACGTCAGTCTGCTCTGCCCATCCACTGGTAATCGCTGCTGCCTGTCGTCATGCAGTGCACCATTGTTCGCCCTTCCTCCTTATCGAAGCCACATCGAACCAGGTCAATCAAGATGGCGGCTACACCGGGATGACGCCTGCCGCGTTCCGCATGTTTGTTGAGACTATTGCGTCGAACGAAGGACTTGATCATTCGCGCCTGATGCTGGGCGGTGATCATCTCGGGCCAAATGCCTGGCA
>JBJOLA010000275.1:0-11023 GCA_046045815.1 Pseudomonadota bacterium | reverse complement strand
GAGCATGCCGCTTTGCAAATTCCCCGAAATGGCGCGCTACGACGGAAGGGGCGACGTCAATGTTGCTGCGAGCTGGAGCTGCCGACCTGACGACCAGCGAATGCTCCAGGTCGGTGAAAGTGGCCGACGGGCTGGTGTTATCGAATAATTGCCATGGGGAGTGCCGCGTACCATAGCGTCTCGGGTCAGGTGTTCTTTGTCATCACTCTCGAAGGAACTGAAATCGAGTGCTTCGTGTTCCTTTGGGATGGCGAACTGCGCGGCTTTGGTGTCCGCGTGAAGCCGAGCGGCACCAAGACCTTCACCGTCCAGTATCGCAATCTCGAAGGCCGCACGCGCCGCTGCGTCATCGGCCAGTATGGCGTGCTGATCGTCGGACATGTTCAGCACCCGGCGCCATTTAGCACGAGGCCCCGCTCGCGCGAGACCCCAAGTAATTAAGTTTTCCGAAGAAAAACTGGAGCGGGCGAAGGGATTCGAACCCTCGACCCCAACCTTGGCAAAGTTACCTAGTCACCTCGCCGGGAATACGCCAGAGCTTCCAATTGCTCTCAAAACTACTGTAAAATAGCTATTTTATTGACACTCCAACTGCGCCGGAACTACGCTGCGGGTGTCCGCCAATTACCTGTTCGGTGGACGCCATGTGGACGCCAGCAGCATATTTGGCAAGTCGGAGCTTTGTCATGCCTAACAACTCCCAAACCGTGCTGACCAAGCGCACCGTCGATGGCTGCGCGCCGTCCGACAAGCGGTACGACGTTTGGGACAGCCAAGTTCCGGGCTTCGGTCTGCGCGTTGGCACCTCGGGCGTAAAGACATTTGTCGTACGGTACCGTGGCGACGGCGGCGGGCGCACTGCACCGCGCCGGTATGTGACGGTCGGGCGCTACGGCGCGGTCACCGTCGAGCAGGCGCGCAAGAAGGCCCAGCAGATCCTCGCCGAAGCGACAGTGGGTGACGACCCCGCGATGAAGCGCAACGCCAAGCGTGACGAGATCAAGATGAGTGGGCTCGTCGACCTCTATGAAAGGGAAGGCTGCTTCATCCAGCGCGGCAAACGTCAGGGCGAACCGATGAAAGATCGGACCAAGACCTACACCATCGCCAGGCTACGCCATCATGTTGTTCCCCTTCTCGGCATCAAGCGCGTGTCGGAGGTCAATGTCGGCGAGATCGAGCGCTTCTTTCGCGATGTCGCCGCAGGGAAATCAGCCAGCGACAACAAGATCGGTCATCGCAAGCGGATCGTGGTTCGTGGTGGTGACGGCGCTGCACGCAAGGTGTTCCGCGACCTGTCAGCAGTTTTCAGCTTTGCCGTCCGGCGCGGGATCGTCGAGGCCAACCCCTGCGAGAAGGCGGTGGTCAGGAAGACGGATAATCGCCGAGAACGCTTCCTGTCGATGGCCGAAATTAAGCTGCTGGGCAAGGCTCTGGACGAACTTGAGGTCGAAGGCATGAACCTCAAAGCGCTCAACATCACCCGCCTCTGGGTGCTGACCGGTTGCCGCCGCCAGGAGATCGCGGAACTCAGGTGGGATGAGATCGATTTCGAGCGCGGCCTGCTCGTGCTGGCAGACAGCAAGACCGGCAAGTCAGTGCGCCCACTGGCCGCTGCCGCGATCAAACTCCTGAACACGATCCAACGCAGCGATGATTCTGACTTCGTCTTCCCTGCGGACCGGGGCGAAGGCCATTTCCAGGGGACGAAGACCGTCTGGCCCAAGATCGTCAAGAAGGCCGGGCTGGAGGGGGTCACCCCGCACACGCTGCGTCACACGATGGGGGCGGTGGCGACGTCAAGCGGCGAAGCGCTTGCACTGACCGGCACCATCCTCGGACATGCGAACATGCGCTCGACGATGATCTACGCCCATGTCGAGATGGATCCCTCGAAACTGGCAGCGGACCGCGTTGGTGAGCAACTGGCGGCAGCACTGGCATCGGGATCCTGACGGCACCCCCAGAAGCATGTTGACAAATGTCAACAGATAGACGATAGGGAGTTCAGTCGAATGGCAAGGCCACGCCATCCGAACAAGGAGATCGAAGCTGCCGTCGCCTATGCGGAATCGCTGGGCTGGCGGGTGGTGCCGATCAGTGGTCATGCCTGGGGGCGGCTCTATTGTCCCTGGGCTGACCGGGACGGCTGCATGGTTTCGGTGTGGAGCACCCCGCGCAATGCGGAGAACCACGCCAAAGCGATCAGGCGCGATGTGATACGATGCCCGCATCCGGGCACGGGGTGATGAAATGAAGACGCACGAGTTCACGATTGTCGCCTCCGGTCTCGATCCCGAGATGGAAGGCTATGAGGATCGCTTCTTTGAGGCAGGTTGCGACGATGCGACCCTGTCGTTTCAGAAGGGTGTGATCATCGCCGAATTCAGCCGCGAAGCCGTGTCCTTCTCCAAAGCGGTCGCATCGGCCTATGAAGATATTCTGAAAACGGGTGCCAAGGTCGAGCGGGTCGAGCCCGATCATCTGGTCAGCCTTAGCGACATTGCCGAGCGCTCCGGCCTCACCCGTCAGGCGATCTCGCTCTACACCCGCGCCGAACGCAGCTCGGGTTTTCCCAACCCTGTTGCCCGTGTCACCTCGAACAGCCCGCTATGGGACTGGCTGGAAGTGACCGAATGGCTTCATGCCCAGTCCAAGATCGACCGCGAAGCGGTGGTCGAGGCGCGGATCGTCAAGGAAGCTAACCGGTTTCTCGAACTGCATGAGGGACAATCTGATAACTTCACGCGCCGTTTGGAGCTACTCGAAGCAGCCTGACCTAAACCGAGAACTGTGCCGATCTCATGGCATGCGAAAAGTCAGACTGGTACATTTGCCTAACTAAGCATGCATTTGACTTACTCGTCCGGCTAGGTCGCATCATCGTCAGACACCTTACGGTAGATGCATCAGGCCCTCTGCGCGCTGGACTTCCTGCCGAAGATTTGAAATGACCCCAAGCCAACGGCATAGGCCGTCAGGTAGATCAATAGAGCACCGGTTGGGTGACCGAGCGACTTCGTCGCGCTCATCAAAACCAAACCAGAGATTGAAGCGAAGCCGTAGAAAGTCGTCGCAATCAAGCCGACGAGTACCGCAGAATCCTGGCCTGCGCGTTCTTGTGCAAGGGCAATCGAAGTGACGTAAAGTGAATGCGCAAAAGTGCCGAAGACGAAGGCTACGGCGATAGTGAAGAGGAAACCGAGATCGAAAGTCATTAACGTGATCACGCTCGCCAATGTGACCAGCGCCATGACGATCAGATAGGTTCTGCGCTCGACTCGGTCGGCCACGAAGCCCATCGGCGCGCCGCCCATCATGGCACCTAGACCATAAGCACCAAGCGACCACGCGGCCTGGCTCCCGGTGAATCCGTAATAGTCCCGCAGCCAGGTGGGTAGCAGGCCCGCGACGGAATAGACGGTCATTCCCTGCGCGGCTATCAACAGCAACAGTGGCCAGAACCGCAGTACGTTGTTCCAGTCGATGGGCTGAGGTTGCGCGCTTGCCTCGGTCTGTCTGCCTGCCGTGGCGGGTACGAACAGTATCAGCGGCAGGCACATTACCACACCTATTGCTGCGAGCACGAAAAAGCTGGTCTGCCAATTACCCATGGCGTTGTTGAACGATTGAATCGTCGGCGGACCAACCGATGCGGCAAGGCCGTAGACTGTCGATGCGGAGCCGATCAGCAGCGCCCGGTGTTTAGTGGAAAGGTTCGCCAGATACAGCAGCAGCGAGACGTGAAACACCCCTTCGCCCAGCCCGACGAGAATGCGCGAAGCCAGCAGGTCGGCATAACCATGCGCCAGCGGCGGATAAAGCGTCGCTGCGGAAAACAGCAGCGAACCGCCGACCAGTGCCGGACGAAAGCCAAAGCGCTTGACCAGAATCCCAGTCGGCAGGGCCACCAGCGCCAGTCCGGCGGAAAAGGCCGTGGCGATCAGCCCGGTTTGGGGCTTGGACAAGCCAATGCCCCGGCTGATTTCCGGAAGGGAAACCGCAAGTACAATGCGGTCCCACGCAAAGAACGTCAACAGCGCCAGCAGCACGATGACAGTTCGCCTTACAGAAGCAAGTTCGCCCGTGGCGCGGTGCTGGCCATGCTCCATCATAGAGGCCAATTGTAGGCTTCGGCCGGATTATTGACGAGGATCATGTTCCGTACCTTCTCGTCCGGTGCCCAGTCGGTCATCATGTCGAGCAGCTTGACGTCGTTTACCATCGGACGACCAAAATAAACCGGGTGCGGCCAGTCACTGCCATACAGGATGCGACTGGGGGCGTACTCGATCAGTTTGCGCGCATAGGGTAGCAGGTCGTCGAACGGGAAAGAATCTTGGTGCGACATGCGCGCCGAAAGCTTTACCCAGCAGCGACCAGTATCGATCGCCTGCAGCAGAAAGCGGAAGGTGTCGCTGTCGAACCCAGCGCTGGGATCGCATTCACCCATATGTTCGATGACGAAGCGGCCCGGCGTGTTCAGCACCTGCTGGCTCCACTTGGGCCAGTCCTGCGTTACATAGTTGACGCACCAGTTGAGGTCGGTGACGCGCTGGACCAAGCTGTCGTCGATTTCCGGGCTGAAGGCATGGGAAACGCGGATGCCGACTACGCCCGCGCCGTCGAGCAGCTTCAGTTCCCCGTCGGTCATTTCCGGATCGACAATGGCCACGCCGCGCAGGCGGTCGGGCTCGCTGGTCAGGGCGTGGACCATCGGGTCATAGCGCTCGCCATAGAGCATGGTGCCAACGAAGATCGCGCGATCGATGTGACAGGCATCGAGCATGGCCATGGCGTCTTCGGTGATGCAATCTTCATAGATCACGTCGGAGAAGGGACCGTTGATGCGGGCGGCGCTGAGCGGGAAACGCTTTTGCGGGCCAAAAATATGGATGTGCGTATCGCAAGCGCCCGCCGGGACTTTGAACGTGGGGCCTTCTGCGTATTCACGGATGGGCGGCGGGGAAATGCGATAGGCCAGACGCTGCTTGGCGCCGCCTGGGGCATCGCGCAGGAAACGGTTATATGCGGGGCCTTTTGCCATTTTCATTCATCCTCTTGGATTAATCGTTGTTTTCAGCAGTTTTCGAAGGAATCTGAGTGAGCCGGCCCATCAGCAATATGCCGACAGCGGCGGCACCGGAGAGACTCGCGACCAGCCAGAATAGCGATCCTGCGCCGCTGCTCACCAATGTGGCGCCGATGAGTGGGCCAGCGATGCCGCCAAAGCGGCCCATGCCCATCGCCCAGCCGACGCCGGTCCCGCGCAGCGCCACGGGATAGAATTGCGAGGCGATGGACACTGCGCACATCTGCGACCCGATGCAGAGGAACCCGGCGATCACGCAGAACGGGAAAATGGCCCCGGCAGGGGAGCTTAGGAGAGCGAGAACGCTGATCAGCGCGCCACCCAGCGCATAAGTGGTGCCGACCACACGATAGGCGCCGTTGCGGTCACTCAAGGCGCAGATGGTCAGGCTTCCGCAGATGCCGGTAAGATTGAGTACGGCTGACGCCAATGTGCCGGCGCGGACCGAATATCCGGCCTGAACAGCAAAGGCGGGGATCCAGCTGACCAGCAAGAAAACGAGCAGCAGGCTGACAAAGAAGATCAGTGCCAGCAACACCGTGCCGATGCCTAGCCGTCCATGAAACAGGTTGCGCAGCGAAGGGCGGGGTGGTTGCTCGGTTGGCTGGGGCAAAGTGGACTTCGCTTTGCCCATCCGGGATAGGATTGTTGCAGCCTGATCCTGTCTGCCGTTGGCCATCAACCAGCCGATCGATTCCGGAAGCCACATCACCAGCGCCAGCAACAGGACCACTGGAGCGATTCCACCTGCCAGGAAAACCGCCTCCCACCCATGCGTTGCCATCAACGGGACCGAGGCAACGGCGCCGATCACCGCACCCAGCGGAAAACCGCAGAACATGGCGGTGACCAGCGTGTTGCGGCGGCTGGTGGGCGCATACTCGGCGGCCAGTGCAATCATGCTGGGCATCGCGCCGCCCAGCCCGAGGCCGGTGACAAAACGCAAAGCGCCTAGTTCAAGCGGGGTGCGCGCGGTAATCGTCAGCAGGGTGCCAGTCGCGAACAAGGCTACCGTGGACAATAGCGTCACCCGGCGACCCATGCGATCAGCCACAAATCCGAACAGCACCGCGCCCAGCAAGCCGCCGACCAGACCTACAGCAAATACCGGCCCGAAAATCGGCAGCGGTAATTTCCAAGCGGAGGCAATTACCGGAGCGACGAATCCGATGGCTTGCGTATCGAAGCCATCGAGCAGCGCAATCACTGCGCAGAGCAAGATAACGCGGATCTGGCCGGGGGCCATACGACTGTCGCCAAGATAGTCGGCCGCGGGGGCAATATCGCCGCCGCTACCTCTCATGCTGCGGTAGCCCGGTTCATGCCGCCGACTACCGCAGTGAGCAGGCTTTCCAGTTGTGGATCGGACTTGCGGAACTTTTCGGCCTGCGGCAGCGATGTGACTAGCCGGTTGGCGGTGGCATGAAACTCCGCCGCCAGCGCCATCGCCTGCTTGGCATCGCGGCGTTCGAGAGCATCGACAAACCGGCTTCTCACGGGTTGCAGTCCCGCCAGAATATCGCGCCACGTTTCCACCGAACCAGCGGTAATGGCCAGGCCAAACTCGACCTGCACGTTTGACAGGAAACCGCACATCGCCTCCAGCAGCGGATTATGTGCGGCGGTAGCCAAGGCGCTCAGAAAGCCTCGCACGCCACTTGCCGCCATTTCCGCAGAGTCGACCAGTCGCAGCATGTCAGACGCTTCACGCAGGCGGCGTAAGTCTGCCGGGGTGGCCTGCTTCAGTGCGCAAGTGGTGGCATAGCCGTTCAACACGCCAAGAATTTCCATGGCATCGGCAATGCCTACGTTTTCCATCTGGATCACTGCGCCGAGCGACATGGCTATCAGGGATTCAATGTCGGCGCTGACAAATGCGCCGCTGCCGTGACGCACATCCACCATTCCTGTGACCGACAGCCCGCGCAGCGCCTCGCGAACGGTGGGAGCGCTAACTTCGTACAAGGCGGACAGTTCGCGGACGGTTGGCAGCTTGTCGCCCCGGCGCAATTTGCCGGTGACGATCTGGCGCTTGAGGTCGTCAAAAATCTGATCGCCGATTCGCGAGCGGTCAATCACGCGCACGACTTCGGACGGTTCAGACACCATTTGACATTTTCCTCTCGCTTGTCCGATATGGGCTAAGTGAACAGGTCAATAATTGGCCAAGGCCGATCGGTCAAGTGATCCGGCAACCATCACGCAGGAGAAGGAAATCCTCATGTCTTCACTTATCGTACCTCAGGGCAGCGTTGCGTTGGCCGCCGCCGATTCGATCATCGATGCCGCGCTGGAACACGGCCGGACGTTGGAACTGGGGCCGCTGACAGTGGCGGTGCTCGATTCGGCGGGCCAGTTGGTTGCGTTCAAACGGCAGGATTATTCCAGCCTGCTGCGGCCCAGGATCGCTCAGGCCAAGGCTGCTGGTGCGCTGGGAATGGGCATGGGATCGCGTGGATTGGCCGAAAGAGCACAAGCTTTCCCAGCTTTCATCAACTCAGTGACAGCCCTTGCGGAAGGTTATCTGGTACCCGTTCCGGGCGGAGTGTTGATTCATGATGGCAGCGGCATGGTGCTGGGCGCTGTCGGCATTTCTGGTGCCCTGCCCGATCAGGACGAACTTTGCGCCGTGCACGGCATCTCATCGGTTGGGCTAGTCGCGGTGACGGGTGCAGTGGCGCATTAAGTCTGCCGAAGCGCAAAATTGAATCGCATTGCTGATTGACAGACCAATCGGTCAGGAATAAGTGACTTGTTCACTTTGTTGCCCGGTGATGGCGACCGAGGGCGGGAAGAGCTGATGCAGGCCAATGTCAAAGTCGAACAAGGACTGCTCTCCGGACTGGAAGACGGCGGCGTCTATCGTTTCTTAGGTGTGCCCTATGCTGCGCCGCCGGTCGGGCCGCTGCGCTGGTGTCCGCCTGCTCCGGCGCTGACATGGGACGGCGTTCGCAAGGCTGAAAACTTCGGCTTGAACGCAGTGCAAACGGTTGGCGCCGGATTCGTGATGCGGCAGAGTGATGAAGGCGAGGATTGCCTGACGCTCAACATCTGGACAGCAAGCCTTAATGTGCCGGTACGCCGTCCGGTCATGGTCTGGATCCACGGCGGCGGCAATTTGGGCGGAGCTGGGTCCGAAGATGCGTTCGACGGTGCCAGCCTGGCCGCGCACGGGGCGGTGGTGGTGACATTCAATTACCGGCTGGGTGCTTTGGGCTTCATTGCCCATCCCAGTCTCGGTGCCAACTTCGGCGTCCTCGATTATGTCGCGGCGCTGCAATGGGTTGCCGATAACATCGCGGGCTTTGGCGGCGATCCCGGAAATGTCACCATATTTGGCGAATCTGCAGGCGCGGTTGCCGTTCGCACCCTGCTGCAGTGCCCGATGGCGCGCGGACTTTTCCACCGCGCGATAATCCAGAGCGCCGGTTTCGAGCAATTCTCGTTCGCCCCCGGCTGGTCTTATGAGCGGGCCGCGACTGCAGCCGAACAACTATTTGATCGGCTTGGCACACGCGATGTCGACAAGTTGCGCGAAGTTCCGATTGAGCAGCTTAAGCTGGCCTCGCACGAGTTGAGCGGCGTTTTTCCCAAACCTGGTCATGTGCATACGCCGGCCAATCTGGTCTGGATGCCGGCACCTGATGGCGAAATCGTCGTCGAGGAGGGCTTTCCCGGCTGGCCCGAGGACGTGCCGGTGATGTTCGGCACGCTGGAAAACGAGGCGCGCTATTTCATCAAGCCCGGCGGCACTTATCCGCCAGAACTGCTGCGCATCATGGCCGAAGCGCTGTGCGGGCCGCGCAGCGACGATATCCTAGCCCTGTTCGCGCATACCGATCTCACCCCTTACGAATGTCTGGATAAACTGTTCTCCGGGGTGATCTGGATCGAACCGGCGCTGGCGACGGCCAAGCGGTTCGCCGACATGGGCCGCCGGTTCTATACCTATCATTTCGCCCGCGTTTCGCCGGGCGCGCGCCAGTCCGGCGATCTGGTTCGCCACTCTGCCGAGATCCGCTATGTATTCGGCAATCTCACTGACGACGGCGCCTATGACGCCGTCGATCGCGCGGTGTCTGATGGCATGCAGCACGCGTGGCTGGAATTCGCCAGAACCGGCGTGCCGCGCAGCCCGGACGGCACGGCATGGCCGGCCTATTCCACGGACAATCCGCAGCAGGCCTATATCGCCGACAGCTTTGGAAGCCGTCCCTATGAAATTACCGAACTGACCTCGATCATTCATTCGTTGCGCCGCTGATGTGGCGACAGCGCCGGAAAGGACCACCGTGTACAACACGCTGAAAAAGAACCGCATCCTTGAGATGCTGGGGCGCAAGGAAGTACCGCTAGGCATGCAGGTGTTTACCTGTCACCCGGCGCTAATCGAAATTATTGGCCTGACCGGCTTCGATTTCGTGATGCTGGACACCGAGCATTCACCCAACAGCGCTCGCGACATGGAAACCGCCATTCGCGCTGCAGATGGCGTCGGCCTGACGACCTTTGTGCGGGTTTCGAGCCACGACGACGAAAGCGACATCCATCGGGCGCTGGAAGCAGGCGCGATGGGAATTTTCCTTCCGTTGGTAAAAAGCGCCGCCGATATTCGCCGCGCCGCTGACGCCGCCTATTTCCCGATGAAGGGCAAGCGCGGGGTCTGCCCATCGCTGCGGGCGGCGGGCTATAACTGGAACAATTTTGACCAGTACGCCGCGTGGAACAACGAGGAAGTGATCCTCATTCCGATGATCGAGCAGGTCGAGGCGATGGAAAACATCGAGGAAATCTGCGCGATGGAAGAAGTGAAGATCATCGTCTTCGCTGGTGGTGATCTGGCCTACGCCATGGGCGAGGCATCCAGGATGATGGCCAGTCCATTGGTGCAGGCCGCCTATCGCAAAGTGATGGAGACGGCGAAAAGGCACGGCGTCCATGTCATCGGCGGTCCGGTGCTTGATCCGACCCCTGCTGGCTGCCGCAAGGCGCTGGACGACGGCGTGACGATCATGTGCCTCGGCCTTGATACGATGAGCTTCCGCCAAGTGTGCGAGGCGACGGTTAAGGCGCTGAATACCGGCGTCGAAGGCACCGAATTCACCCGCGCTCCGGCCCCGCCGAGCGGCTTTAAGAGCTAAGCTTTAGACCCCGCAATATCACGAAAGTAGCCCTCCCATGTCCAAGATCAATCGTGTCGTAATTGGCGTGAATGCCGACAAAAAATCGGCGGTAATCTATCGCAATACCGACAATATCCAGACTGTGCCGGGCGTGTTCTGGCGCTCGACGTTGTGGGGTGTGGATGAACTGCCGGTCGACAACAGCATCCCCGGTGACCGCGGCGCGACGCTGGTTTCGCGTGAGCCTGACGGCGACGGCGTGATCTTTCGCGCGGTGGAAATCCCGCCCAACCCCAAGGACCGTGCTGGCCACATCGACGAGATGAAGGCGCTGCACAAGAACGTCAACCAGAAGTATCCGCCGACCGAGGCCGATCTGGCGCGGCATCCCAGCATGCACCGCACCGATACGCTGGACATGTTCGTCATCGCATCGGGCGAGATCTACATGGTGACCGACGCCGATGAAGTCTTGCTCAAGGCCGGCGACACTGCGGTGGTGCAGGGTGTGAATCATGCCTGGGACAATCGCTCTGACGCGCCCTGCATGATTGTTGGTGTGATGGTCTCGGCCAAGGCGTGGCCGGCCAACATCTATCCGGGGTGACAGGCTGCGACGCACCAATTTGCGGCGTAACAAACCATTTTATAGCAGCTAGTTAATTGAAAATATTACGAATACTAATGGGAATATGCTTGCACACAATTAAATTGACCGACCGGTTGGCTTATTATATGGCGACACTTAAATCGTCGTAAGTTCGTTCTTCCAGTCGCTTGCGGATGGTCGAAATCGAAGCGCCAGAAC